>CAYQZO010000194.1:0-4404 GCA_964421925.1 uncultured Acidimicrobiaceae bacterium | reverse complement strand
AAGAAGCCGAACTTGAGGTAGGCGGTATCCCCGATCTGGCGCATCTCCATCTCACCGAACAGCTCCTCGAAACCGGGCGGGATCTCATCCTCGGGCACGACGTCGAGGAGGGTGCTCATGTCCAGGTAGAAGGAGAAGCTCTGGGTGGCGTCGTTGAAGGCGCCGCCGAAGGGCATGGACAGGTCGATGTCCCCGTCGGGCGTCTCCATGCCGATGAACTCCATGACCCCTTCCATCCGGCCCGAGGCGGCAGCGGCGCTCGTGGTCAGCGCAAGCTGGACCGCGGCGGCCTCGTCGCTGGAGGGTTGCGTGGTCGAGGTCGCTGCTTCTGTCGTCGTGGTCGACGGTACGCCCGTGGTCGTTGTCTCGGACGCTTCAGTCGTCGTGGTCGCCTCGCCGGTCGTGGTCGGCGCGGCAGCCTGGGTCGTCTCGGTCGCTGGCGCACCGCATGCGGTGGCGGCGAGCGCCAACCCCAGCAACAGCGCGGCGATGCGGCGGTTCATGTGCGGGTCTCCTCAGTGGCCAATGAGCTTCATCGGCCAACGGGGCAGGGCGGTTGAGCCGACCTCGACCTGATAGCTTGTCGCGCGATGAGCTTGTTCAACAAGCCACCACCCGTTCACTATGCAGACACCGGGGATGGCCTCGTCGCCTATGTGAACTTCGGCAACGGGCCCGACCTGGTGTTCGTCAACGACGCCCACTCCAACGTCGAGATGATGTGGGAGCAGCCGAAGATCGCATCGTTTTTCGACCGCCTGTCGTCCTTCGCACGGGTCACCTACCTGGACATGCGGGGCACCGGCATCTCCGATGCCGTTCCCCCCGGCAAGATGTTCCTCGACTACTGGGTCGACGACCTGCGAGCGATCATGGACGACGCCGGTATCGCCCAGGCGACCGTCCTCGGCGACGTCGAGGGTGGGCCGGGGACCCTGATGTATGCCGCCAGCTACCCGCAGCGCGTCTCCGCGCTGATTCTCACCAACACCTTCGCCCGCTGGACCAGGGACGAGGACTTCCCCGTCGGCATGCCCGAGGAGACCCTCGACAAGCTCATCGAGCTCGTCGAGTGGGGGTGGGGAAAGCCCGGCTTCTTCAGCATCACGGCGCCGAGCACGGTGGGTGACCGGACCATGGAGGAGTGGCTCGCCCGCTACCAGCGGCTGTCGGCGCCGCCGAGCTGGGCGCTCAACGTGTCCCGCTGGTACAGCGAGGTCGACGTGCGCGCCGTCCTGCCATCGATCGCGGTGCCCACGCTCGTCATCGCCAGGAGGGACGCCAAATACCACCGCCCCGCCCACGGCGAGTACCTCGCCGAGCACATCCCGGACGCCAAACTGGTGATGCTCCCGGGTGCGGACACTTCCCCGTACTTCATCGACCCCGGTCCCGTGCTCGATGAGGTCGAGGCGTTCATGACCGGCACCCGGCCCCGGCCGATCGCCGACCGCACCCTGGCCACGGTGCTGTTCACCGACATCGTCGACTCCACGGGGCACCTGGCCAGGCTCGGGGACCAGCGCTGGATGACGGTGCTCGGGGAGCACGACCGGCTCACCCGCCAGTACCTCAGCAAGTACCGCGGTGTGGAGCGCCAGACCTCAGGGGACGGGTTCCTCGCCACCTTCGATGGCCCCACCCGGGCGGTCACCTGCGCAGCTGAGCTCCAAGAGGCGGTCAGCGAGCTCGGCATCGAGATCCGTGCCGGCTTGCACACCGGCGAGGTCGAGCTCAGCGGCGATGAGATCGGCGGGCTCGCCGTCCACATCGCGGCCCGCGTCATCGACGCCGGAGGCAACGACGGGGTGATGGTGTCCAGCACGGTTCGCGACCTCGTGGCTGGGTCCGGCATCGACTTCACCCCGGAGGGCACCCACGAGCTCAAAGGCGTGCCCGGTGAGTGGAGCCTGTACTCGGTGGCGGGGCTGCCTTCCGTCTAGGGACAGTCGGCCTCGAAGGTTCCGTCGATCCCTTCGAAGCTGTCCGACGTGCCGTCGACGAACATCGCGGAGCCGCTCATGTGCTTGCCGTCGAGCACGATGAACTCCCCCTGGTCCCCTAGTCCGAACGTCGAGAGTTGCACCGACGGATTCTCGAAGTTGGTGATGTCATCCAGGCTCACCGAGTGCCCGAAGGAGTCGATCGAGGCGTAGAACTGCATGCCGTCCTGGATGGAGGACAGGTTGAACACGGCCCCCTCCTGACCGATCATCTCCTCGCCGAAGGCACAGAGCACGCTGTCGAAGGTCCAGGTCATGTCACCGACGGTGAGGGTGGCGCCTCCGCCGCCGACGCTCTCCTGCAAGTCCTCGAGCCCTTCGGCGAGATCGCCGGCGAGCTCGTCCGCATCCACCGGGGCGTCGGCGGCTGCCGTCGTCGAGGTGGCCTCGGCCTGGCCGCCGTCGCCCTCGGCGTCGTCTCCACCACAGGCGGCGAGCACCACCGCCAACACGGACAGCAGGATCACCAGACTCGACTTGCTCATGGAAAGCCCCCTCTTCGGCGGCCGGTCCTCTCGGCCGTGCGGCAAGCTACCACGCCCGGGAAACGTGGATTCCTAGGGCAGGTACTGCTCCATCATCTCGGTCACCGCACCGCCGTTGACGAACAGCCACACCGTGCAGAACTCGCCGGGGCACAGCGTGTAGCCGGTCGGATCGTCCGGCCAATCGGCGAAGGGCACGGTGAGGAAGTCAAGATTGGGCGGGCCAATCTCGTACACCGGCACCGCTGCACCCACGGGGACCTTCCGCACCGTCGAGTTGGCGTTGCGGATGTAGAAGTCGTTGTTGACCTCGACGTTGTCCTTGTCCCCTTCGACATACGCGATGTCGCCGAAGTAGAAGCAGGCGAGGTCGAAGGAGACCCCGGTGGCGTCCTTCTCGGTCACGAAGCCGAACCAGATGCCGTCGGGGAGCGGGCCCGCGCCGGGGGCGCACCCCGACCCGGAGGCGCCCTCGCTGCCGGGCAGCGGTGCGGGCGGGCCGAGTGAGGGCTCGCCGACGACGTACTCGGTCGGGGCGGTCGTGGTCGTCGCCGCCGTCGTCGTGGTGGCGGCCGTCGTGGTCGTCGCCGCCGTGGTTGTGGTCGCCGCCGGGGGCTGCGTGGTGGTGGTCGTCGACCCGCCACCGCACGCCGCCGCCAGGAGGCCAACCGCCGTCGCTGCAATCAAGAGCCGCTTCACTCGTACTCCTTTGCGATCCGCATCTCCCTGCGGTACTTGCTCCAATCGGAGGCCCGGGTGGACCACACCGCATCCGTGACCAGCTGGGCGATGCCGAGACCGATCAAGGCTACGACGGCCCACCACGGAATGCCGGATATGAACGCCGCCGGAACGAGCAGGAAGGGGATCGCCTTGGTCACGATCGCGCCTGCGGCGTGCATCCATGCCCGGTGCCGCGCCGGTGCCCGCAGATAGCTCGCGTAGTCGGTCTTCACGCCGGGCTGGGGACGCCTGAAGCCGGCGAACCACACCGTGAACCGGATGCCGAACAGGGCGCCCACCGCCAGGTGGCCGAGTCCGTGGGTGCCGATGAGCAGCCCGACGGTGCCGGCGAGGAACGAGACACCGCTCCACGGCGCATCCAGCGAGTAGGCGAGGCCGATCAACACCAGGGCGAGCCCGCTGCCGGCAAGGGCAAGGAGCGCGCCCGGCCACAGCGGTAGGGTGATCGGCACCCGGGAGCGGAACACCGCCTGGTCGACGGCTCCGATCCGGTCGGCGTAGGGCTCGACCAGGGATCGGTCCCGCTTCACCGCGGCCACCGCCCGCCAGTACCCGGTGCCGAGCAAGCTGTACGGCTTCGGTCCGGTGACGGCGGCCTCAGCGGCCTCGATGGCGGCGTCGATCTCGGCGGGCGTCAGGGGGTTCACTGGCCGCGACGTTACTGGTCCCACCAGACGGCGAGGTGGGCGTCGACCACCCGATGCCACTCCCGCATCATGGCGCCGAGGGGATCAACCCGCGACGCGAAGTCGTGCCACCACAGCGGCTGGTCGATCCATACTCGCAGCGAGGGCCGGCTCAAGCCTCTGCGGGCGGGGCTCAACAGGGCCTCGGTGCCGGCCACGGTCACCGGGAGGAGCGGCGCACCGGTCATCCAGGCCAGCCAGGAGGCTCCCCGCTTGGGCTCGGACTCGCCCCAGAAGGCGACCCGGCGCCCCTCGGGGAACAGCCCGATGGCGCCGTCGGCGATGATGTGGCCGATCGCTTCTTTGAGCGGCCCGATGGGCACCCCGTCCCGGTCGGTGGGGATGGCGCCGAAGAACAGCGTGATCCGGTCGAAGAGGGGACCCTGGCCGTACAGCTCGTCGAGGGCGAGGTAACGGAGGTTGCGGTCGACCGACATGGTCACCACCGGCGGGTCGATGTGGGAGAAGTGGTTGGCCGCCACCACC
>CAYQZO010000193.1:0-4412 GCA_964421925.1 uncultured Acidimicrobiaceae bacterium | reverse complement strand
ACCTTGCCCCATGTGTCGACGTGGTCGTAGCGCAGGCGGTGGTGCGTGTCGGGGACGGTGGTGCTGGCTGGGGTGGCCTTGGGTAGGGCCTCGTAGGCGCTGGCGGGGGTGTGTCGGTCCAGGGCTCTGTGGGGGCGTTGGGTGTTGTAGATGTGTCGGTAGCGGTCCAGTTGTGTCTGGAGTTCGGTCCGGGTGGCGGCGGGTGGTTGCTCGTTGAGCCAGCGTTTTTGGGTTTGGTGGAATCTTTCGATTTTTCCTTGGGTCTGGGGGTGGCCGGGGTGGCCGTTCTTCTGGGTGATGCCGAGGAGGGTGAGCAGGTACTCGAATGCGTTCTTCCCGCCGCCGAACCGGGCGGTGTAGATGCGTCCGTTGTCGGTCAGTGTCGAGGCGGGTTTGCCGTGTTCGGTGCAGGCGGCCAGGAACTTCTCCACGACGATGTCGCCGGTGACCGGGGCGTGGACGGTGCAGCCGATCAGGTATCGGGAGTGGTCGTCGAGCCAGTTCAGGATCTCGACGTCGGTTCCGTCGGCCAGGCGCCAGTGGGTGGTGTCGGATTGCCAGCACTCGTTGGGTTGTGAGGCCTCGAAGCGGCGGTAGGAGGAGCGGGGTCTCTTGCGTGGCTCGGGGACGACGAGGCCGGCGTCGTGCAGGATCCGGCGGATGGTGGACGTTGATGGTGCTTGGTGGCCGTTGTGGGTGAGGTGCCAGGCGATGGTGGCTGGTCCGGCGTCCAGCCCGTCCTTGGTCAGCTGGAGCCGGAGCTCGACGATCAGCTCTCGGAGCTCGGTGCTGGTGGCGTTGCCGGGTTGATGGGGACGCCGTGACTGCGGATCGACGGCGTCGATGCCGGCTTCCTTGTAGCGGGCGAGCAGGCGATGGAGGTGCTGGCGGGAGTAGCCGTACTTGGCTGCGGCAGCAGTGACGGTGAGTTCCTTGGTGATGACCTTGAGGACAGCGACCCGGGCTTTCGACATGGCAACGGACTGTCGCCCATGTCCCGACTCAGGTGTCGCCTATCAGGTGTCACCTATGTCCTGAACCCAGACACCCTCAGCTCCACCATGTGATCTCTCAAGAGATCCCGGACAGGCCGGACCCCTATCTGGGGTCCGGCCTTCTGTCTTTCGGGTGCCGCGCGGGGTTTGCCCCGCGGGTCAGGTCCTTGGGGCTTGCGCGCCCACCCCGGACTCCTGAGAATCGGAGTGGGACGATTGCCATGCCGGGGAGCAGCGGTCGTCGGGGTGGTGTGACTGGAGGTCGACATGGCCAATCCCTATGACGTCGAGCGCAGTTGGCCGGACTACTTCCTCGAGCATCGCAAGCTGTTCGAGGAGCAGAGTCAGGGGACGTACCGGTGCGGCGAGCATCCGGTCTACACGGTCCACGCCCCGTTGGGCTACCTCGGCAACTCGACGTTCATCGTCGGCCAGGACGGCGTGATCGTCTACGACACCTGTGTCAACGCCGAAGCCGGTGCGCTGGTCGCGGCGGAGATCCGCAAGGTCACCGACCTCCCCATCAGGGCGATCTTCTACTCCCACCACCACACCGACCACTACAACGGCACCAGCTCGATCGTGTCCCAGGAGGCGGTCGACTCGGGTGCTGTGAGGATCTACGCCTGGGCCAACTTCCTCGACGAGCTGGCCAACGAGTTCGGCGAGATCCTCCCGCGGCAGGCGATGGGCATCGCGTACTACGGCGGGGCCATGCTCCCGCCGGAGGAGAAGCACCACCACGGGATCGGGCTGAAGACCCTCGGCGGCAGTGCCGGGTACATCCCGCCCACCGACCTCCTCGGCGAGGACACCACCCTCGAGATCGCCGGCGTGACGCTGGAGGTGTTCTACACCGGCGGCGAGGCGATCTCGGAGTTCGGCATCCACCTGCCGGGGTTCGACATGGTGCTCATCGCCGACGAGTTCTTCTCCGGCATTCCCAACATGCACACCATCCGTGGCTCCAAGCCGCGGATCGCCGACAACTACACCCGCGCCCTGGACCGGGTGCTCGAGCTGGAGCCCGAGTGGCTGCTCGGGTCGCACATCAGGCCGATCCAGGGCACGGCGTTCATCGCGGAGTCGGTCATGCGCTACCGGGACGGTGCGCAGTACCTCTGGGACCAGTCGATCCGGCTCATCAACCGCGGCTACACTCCCACCGAGCTGCAGCACGCGCTCGCCGACCTGCCCGACCACCTGCGCCAGCCGCCGTACGCCGTGGAGATGTACGGCACGCCGTTCACCACAGTCCCGGCGTTCTACACCGGGTGGGTCTCGTGGTTCACCGGCGACGCCACCGACCTGTTCCCGAGCCCGTACGCCGAGCGGGCCACCGCCTTCGTCGAGCTGATGGGTGGCGTCGAACGCGTTCTCGACGCTGCCAAGGCCCGTCACCGCGCTGGCGAGCACCAGCTCGCCGCCGAGCTGGCCCAGCTCGCGCTGCGGGCGGAGCCCCGCAACGAGGATGCCCGCCTGGTGAAGGCGGCGGCCCTGCGGGCCCGTGGCTACCGGGAGCTGAACCCCATCGCCCGGTCGTGGTACCTCACCAGCGCCTACGAACTGGAGGGTGCCTTCGACCCGTCCGCAGTCCTGACCGACGCCTTGCGGTTGTGGTCGGGTGTCCGGTCGGTCGGTGTGGTCCTGGGTGAGCTCCGCTACAAGGTCGACCCGACGAAGGCCGGCGCGAAGCAGTGCCGGGTCGGCATCCGCGACACCGACACGGGCTCCGCGTGGACCGCCCACCTGCGCAACAGCGTCCTGGTGGTCTCCGACGGCCTCGCAGACGATCTGGATGCCGTGGTCGAGACGGATCCTGTGGGCTTCTCCGCCCTTCCCGACACGTCGGGCGTGCGGACCGTCACAGGCGCCGCGGAGACCTTCGCCGACCTCGTCGGTGTGCTCGACTTCGACCAGCCCGGCTTTGCGATGAACCAGCGCTAGACGCGGAGGGCGCCCGGCCGCGCGCGTCCGTCCCGTGACTTCTCAGGGACACTCCGGCCCACTGCCGCCGAGAATGCGGCCGTGACGGGAGGATGGAGGCATGAGTGAGCAGCCTCCGCCGCCCCCGCCCGAGCAGCAGCCCGACAGCGGCGCCGAGCGCGAGCCCGCCGAGGACCCGCTGCGGCAGTCGCGCACCGGCCAGTTCTGGGTCGGGTTCACCGGGTTCGGCGTCGTCCTGGTGCTGTTGATCATCTTCATCGCCCAGAACACCCAGAGCGTGCGAGTCTCGTTCCTCGGGTGGAGCGGCGAAGCACCCCTCGCCGTGGTGCTGCTCGCCGCGGTCGCCAGCGCGATCCTGGCCAGCGCGATCGCCGGCACCCTGCGCATCCTGCAGCTGCGCCGCCGGGTTCGCCGCGCCTCCAAGAACGCAGGCTGACGATGAACTAGCCGGTGAACAGCTCCGGGTGCTGACCGAGTTCGACCCTGGTGCGTCGGATGTGCAGCGCGAGCACGTCCTGTGCGGCAGAAGCGTCGCGACGTTCGAGCGCCTCGATGAGGAGCCTGTGCTCGGAGTTCGTCACCCAGGACCGTGGGCCGCCGGAGAGCCGCATGAACTCGCGCCGGTAGTGCTGGGTGGTGTCCCAGAGCCGTTCGACCATCGTGGCCAGGAGCGTCGTCCGGTGCCCGCGGTAGCTGATCCAGTGCAGCTCGCGGTCCAGGACCAGGAACTCCTCCACGTCGTGGGTTGCCTCGATCGCCTCTTGCACCTGCCGCAGCTCGGCGACGTCGGCCTCGGTCAGCCGTGGCAGGGAGTCGAGGAGCAACAGGGGCTCGATCCGCTCGCGGATCTGGTAGCTCAGCGCCAAGTCGTCGGCGGTCATCTCCGCGACCCACGCACCGCTGTTGGCGCGCAGACCCACGAGCCCGCGGGACTCGAGGATCCGCAGCGCTTCGCGCACCGGCACCCGGCTGGCGCCGAGCTCGGCGGCCAGCTCCTCCTGCTTGATCCGAGTCCCCGGTGCGAGCTCACCGCTGAGGATGCGACCGGCGATCACCTCGGCGACCCGTTGGCTGGCCACGGGAGTGCCGGGGGAACTGGTGGGCATGCGTCCTCTGCTCGACGGGGGTCGGACTACTCGAAGTCCTGCGGACGGTGGTCGAAGGCCTTGCCGTCAGGGTAGGAGACTAGCTCGAACTGCATGCCCCACGGGCTGAGGAAGTAGATCCAGCGCTGCCCGTGGCTCGCGCCCGAGCTCGTCACCGGCTCGCCGAGCACCGTGAGCCCGTTGGCGTGCAAGGCCGCCACCGCGGCGTCGAGGTCCTCGACGTAGAGCGCCACGTGATGACCCCCGACATCACTGTTGCGCGGGGGAGTGCCGGCTTGGACCGGGGCGGCGTACTGGAAGACCTCGAAGATCGCTTGGCCGCCGATGCGGTAGAAGTGCAGCCGCTCCATGACGGCCCGGTCGT
>CAYQZO010000192.1:0-4413 GCA_964421925.1 uncultured Acidimicrobiaceae bacterium | reverse complement strand
GTGCCTGCCGTGCTCATCTTCCTCCAGCCCGACCTCGGCACCATGCTCGCGTTCGGGCTGATCGCCATGGTGATGTTGTTCGTCGCCGGTTCCTCGTGGCGGCAGATGGCGGCGCTCGTCATCACAGCCGCGGTTTCAGCGGTCGCCCTGTTCCAGGTCGGGGCGATCAAGCAATACCAGGTGCAGCGTCTCACCGCGTTCCTCGACGGCAGCTCCGACGTGCTCGGAGCCCAGTACAACCTGCAGCAGAGCGAGATCGCCATCGGCACCGGCGGGCTGCTCGGCAAGGGGCTCTTCAACGGCACGCAGACCAACCTTCGCTTCGTCCCCGAACAGTCGAGCGACTTCATCTTCACCGCAGTGGGGGAGCAGCTGGGGTTCATCGGTGCCGTCGTGGTGCTGGTGCTCTTCGCCATCCTGCTGTGGCGGGTCCTCGCCTCCTCGCTGAACGCCCGGGACCGGTTCGGTCAGCTGGTGGCGGTGGGCGTGGCCGCCCTGATCACCTTCCACGTCTTCGTCAACGTGGGCATGACGGTGGGGGTGATGCCCATCACCGGGCTTCCGCTGCCCTTCATGTCGGCGGGCGGAACCGCATTCATCGCTATGAGCATCGCGCTCGGCATGGCCCATTCGGTGTGGCTGCGCAGATCGCCGGTGCCGGGGGAGCGGGCCGCCGGGGAACTGCCCGGCTGAGCTGATCCTTACCGTCGCGTGCGTCTCTGAGACCAAATAGTGGTCCCCGAGACGCACGCGACGGGAGTGGGCGCAATGGATCGGAGGGCTCCGCAGAGCCCTCCGATCATCTCCCGATGCTGCAGACCGGCTGTGCCGGCCTGCCAGCACCTTGTCCGGCAGACGCCTCTGCCTGACACCTGTCAGGATTGGGAGGTGCCCGGACACTGAACGGGGCGAGACGGATACCGGGTGTGAGATGACCACGGAGAGCGCTGAGGCGATGCTGGGCAAGCTGTACGAGTGCCACCACGACGAGGTTCTCGCCTACTGCACCCGTCGGATCGGCCGTACCGACGCCGATGACGCAACCGCCGACGTCTTCGTCGTCGCCTGGCGCCGCATCGATGAAATCGACTGGGACACCGCCCAGGCGTGGCTGTACGGCATCGCCCGTGGCGTTCTCGCCAACCGGTGGCGCGCGGCGCGACGAAGAGCCCGCCTCGTCGACCGAGTGTCGGGTCTCGCCCCCGGCCGCAGGGATCTCCCGGACGACAAGGTCATGCGGCGCGCCGAGGACCAAGAGGTCGTCGGCGCGATACGCCAGCTGCGCGTCGCCGACCGCGAAGTGTTGATGCTCGCCGCCTGGGAGGAGCTGACCGCTCCCGAGATCGCCGCCGCTCTCGACATCTCGGTTTCCGCTGCCGAGCAGCGACTGCACCGGGCAAAGAAGCGCCTGGCGAAGGTGCTCGGCCCCGCCCCCCAAACCGAAGAGTCTCCCCGTGCTGCAGGTAATGGAGGAGGACGCTGATGTCCGTCGAGCTTGTCTTTGACCGACTCCGCAGCGCCAATCCGGTCCCGGACCCGACTGCGCTGCGAGAGGAGACGATCGACACCGGTGTCTTCCTCGCCGCTACCGAGCAAAGGAGAGAGAAGATGCAGACCACCACCGTACGGCCCACCGAGGGGCGGACCCCCAAGAGGCTGCCGGCGCTAGCGCTGGCGTCGGTCCTCCTCGCCGTGGTCGCCGCGCTCGGCATCGTGACCCTCGTGCGCAACGACACATCCGCCGCCTTCGAGCGCCGGGTCGAGATCATCGAGGAACAGGCCGCCGCCTACAGCAGCGGCGACATGGAAGCCTGGGTGAGCTACTACGCCGAGAACGCCCCGATCTACAACGGCAACTTCCTGGTCGGCCCGAGGATGACCTCGACGCAGACCTGGTTCCGGTCGTTCATGGTCGCCAACGACCAGTGGACGATCACCGGGGATTGCGAGGAAGCGGGATCCGACGCGGTGACGTGTCCGATGTTGCGCCGCGACGACTTCCACGGCGCCGGCGGGCTGGAGGCAGAAGGTTCGATCACGTTCACCTTCGACGAGGACGACCGGATCACGAGCTTCTCGATGTCACCGGCGCCCGAGCGGGTCCTCCAGGCACAGTACACGCCGTTCGATCAGGCGTTCGATGCCTGGCTGGAACAGGCCTATCCGGAGGTGCACGCCGGCTTCGGCGTCCCCGTGTTCACCATCCAACCCAACGCCGACGATATGCCGACCGCGCTCGAGTACGTGGACGAGTTCGTCGCCCAATCCGACGAGTACCCCCGGCCCTGAGCGCCGTCTCAAACCGTCGCGTGCGTCTCCGAGACCAAATACTGGTCTCCCAGACGCACGCGACGGGTGGGGCCCGGTACTACGCTCGCAGTCCATGCACCGACGCGCCGAGCAGGGCTGGGTCGAGGTCATCGCCGGGCCGATGTTCTCGGGAAAGAGCGAAGAGCTGATCCGTCGGGTGACCCGGTACGGGATCGCACGGGTCCCGGTGCAGACCTTCAAGCCGGCGATCGACACCCGCTACGCCGACGAAGAGGTCGTGTCACACTCCAGGCTGACCACTGCGGCGCAACCGGTCGCCGACTCCGACGAGCTGCTCCGGTCGGTGCAGGACCGCACCGTCGTGGTCGGGATCGACGAGGGCCAGTTCTTCGACGATGGCCTGGTCGAGGTCGCCGAGCTGCTCGCCCGCGCCGGCAAGCAGCTCATCATCGCCGGGCTCGATCTCGACTACCTGGGGCGTCCCTTCGAGCCGATCCCTTCGCTCATGTTGCGCGCCGAGTACGTCACCAAGACCCTCGCCGTGTGTCATCGGTGCGGCGGACCGGGTCTGTTCACCCAGCGGGTGATCGCCTCCGACGAGCTCGTGGTGCTCGGCGCCACCGACGCCTACGAGGCTCGATGCCGGCGCTGCTACGACCCGACCGAGGTGGAGCAACCACGGCTCGCCGCCGTCGATCAGTAGTCAAGCCGGCGACGGCAACGCTCGATACCAGGGCTAGCGCCGAGCGCCTACTACCCTCTGTGGCACTCGACCACAGGTCGAACCGTTTTCCGTAACCCGGGACGTGGCAATGGCCCTCAGCTTCAGCCTCAGCAACCTCGTGGCGGCTGCACCTGGCATGACGCGTCCCGGCTCCACCGCCAAGGAGTTGATACATGTTCAAGAAGAAGCGTGCCCGCGTGCTGCGCAAGGGCTCCTCCACCGAGGAGCGCACGGTGCGTACCGTGGGTGGCGAGACCGTCACCGTCCGCCGGTTCACGGAGCCTGAGCCGGCCCAGCAGAAGCAAGCCAAGAAACCGCAGCCGCAGAAGTCGCGGACGACGCGCCAGCCGGGCCGGAGCCGCCGTCCAACGCACCTCGAGGTGGTCGCTCCGCCCGAGACCGCCCGCAAGCAGATGCTGGTGCGCACCCTGCCCCACCAGACCCAGATCGTCGTGATGGAGGGCCCGGTGCTCGTCGAGCACTACGTTGCCCGCTCCGATCGCAAGTCGCTCGTCGGCAATGTCTACCTGGGCAAGGTACGCAACGTGCTCCCCGGGATGGAAGCCGCCTTCATCGACTTCGGCGAGGGCAAGAACGGCGTCCTCTATGCGGGGGACGTGAACTTCGCCGCCCACGACCTCGGGGGCAAGCCGAAGCGCATCGAGTCCGCCCTCCAGCAGGGTGACCCGGTGCTGGTGCAGGTCGTCAAGGACGCCATGGGCCACAAGGGTGCCCGGCTCACCAACCAGGTGAGCCTCGCCGGCCGCTACCTGGTGCTCGCCCCCGACGCAAGCGTGCGCGGCATCTCCCGCCGACTTCCCGACGACGAGCGGCGCCGGCTGCGCGAGCTCGTTGCCGAGCACCGCCCCGAGGGGATGGGCGTGATCGTGCGCACCGCCGCCGAGGGTGCGAGCGCCGACGACATCAAGGGCGACATCGCCCGTCTCCAGGAGGTGTGGCAGGACATCGAGGCAAGCTTGAAGACCGCCAGCGCCCCGGCGCTGCTCTACGAGGAGCCGCCGCTGGTCAACCGGGTGATCCGAGAGCACTTCACCAAGGACTTCAAGCGGCTGCTCATCGACGACAAGCAGACCTACGACCAGGTGCTCGAGTATCTCAAGGATACGGAGGACGAGCTGCTGGAGAAGGTGCAGTTGTACGACGACGAGATGGCGCTCTTCGAGCGGTTCCACGTGGAGGACCAGCTGCGCAAGGCGCTCGACCGCAAGGTGTGGCTGCCCTCGGGCGGGCACATCGTCATCGACCGCACCGAGGCGCTCACGGTCATCGACGTCAACACCGGACGCTTCGTCGGCTCCTCCAACCTGGAGGACACCGTGCTCGCCAATAACCTGGAAGCCGCCGAGGAGATCGCCCGCCAGCTCCGGCTGCGCGACATCGGCGGCATCATCGTCGTC
>CAYQZO010000191.1:0-4420 GCA_964421925.1 uncultured Acidimicrobiaceae bacterium | reverse complement strand
CAATCGGCGGCGGTTTGGTGAGCGTTCGTCTCAGTCGTTCATAAACGAGAAGTAGAGCTCGTTGGTCTCCAGCGACGGCGCCAGCCCGTAGGTTTCGTCGAGCGACGCGGCGCACACCCGGTACTGACGGGCGGCGAGGGTCCGATGACCTTCGGCCACGTAGCAGCGCATCAGCCGGCGATGGCTCTCCTCGTCACAGGACTCGACGCCGAGGAGCCGCTGGCTGACCTCCATGGCCCCGGTCACGTCACCGCTTCGTTCCAGCAGATCGCCCAGCCGGTTGGTGGCATCGATGTAGGCGAGGTGGAGGCGCTCTCGCTCGGCCACGGTCCAGTCCTCGTACGGCGCGTCCTCGATGAAGTCCCCGACACGGAGCTGCTCGGCCCGGCGATACAGGTCGCAGGCGTTGCCCAGGCTGCCCGTCTTCTCCGCCTGGTGACCCCGCCGAATGAGGAGCTCGAACTCGTCGACGTCGCACCAGACCGGCAGGTCGCGGTTGATCTCGTATGCGTCGTCGGTGAAGACGACGACGTTGGCGGCGGGGTCTTCGCTGCGCAGGGCCTTCCGAATCACGTAGATGGCTTGGTGGACACCGCGACGACCCGTGGCGAGGCCCGCTTTCGGCCAGAAGGTGTCGATCAGCACGTCCTTTGGCACGGAACGGTCGCGATGGGCCAGGAGGTAGCGGAACACCCGCAGCCCCTTGCCGTGCAGGTTCGACTCGACGCGCCGACCGTCCAGGGAGACCCGCATCGGACCGAAGAGGAAGACGGCCAGTCCGTCATCGGCCGGCGTCGCCTGCGGGGGCTGCCCGACCGAATGGCGCTCGTCGGACCCACGATCGGGATCGACGCTGCGGGGATCGAGTCGCCCCTGCGCCCGGGAACCGATCGCCATCGCTGGTTGTGACGACCGACCCGGTTCTCCCCGCGGCGCGTCATCGTCTTCGACAGAGGGAGCGTCGGGAACGGGCGGCAGTCCACTGATGAGTTCGATCAACGAACGAAGTCGGTCTCCCATCACAGATTCGGCCGCCGCTGTCGCCTGGAGCGCTGCCCGGGCTCTCACCGATCGGTCGTGCAGGTCGAGCCACTGCTCGGCAATCCGGTCGGCTGCGGCGAGCAGAACCTGGATTGAGTCCTCATCGCGGTCTGCGATGTCATCGTGGAGTCTGCCCAGATCGGTGACCAGGTCTTCGCCGGCGAGGTCGATGCCCGGGGGATCCGAGTCATCCGCCTCTTGGGGGCGCCTCGGGGAGCTCCACCTGGACATCATCGGCTTCGATGACCGCGCTAGTGGCCCGGCGTTGCAGGAACCGCCCCGCGGGGTGTGGGCGAAGCGCAGCACGATCGCGTGACACCCCGGCGACTGATCGTTCGGGCTCGTCCCCCGTATGGGGCCACACCCATCCCCCAAGAGCCGATGCGTGTCCCTCCCGGCGTCATGGGAGATCCGCCCTTCAGGCTCTAAGGACTCGAAACCCATCGTACAGCAGGCAGTTCCGCGTGGTAACTAGTTATTCGCGACCACGGAGCCGCGCCGGCGTTTCCTCGCTCGGCGCGGGAAACGCCGGGTGACGGCCGACGGCTACAGCGGCGCAACCAGGGGACAGGACCCGACCGCACCACACCCGCATTGCCGGACCTCAGCGAGGGTGGCGATCATCGCATCGAGCCGATCGCGTCGCTCGGTCAGCTCCTCGAGCTTGCGGTCCACCAGTGTGCGCCACTCCCCCGTGTCGTCGTCGAGGATGGTTCCGATCTCGTCGAGGGTGAAGCCGCTCTGCCGGGCCTGGAGCACGAATCGCACCCGGCCCACCGTGGCAGGGTCGAAACGTCGCTTCCCACCGATCCGCCCGGCGGCGGATATCAGGCCGATGTCCTCGTAGTAGCGGACCGCGGAAACGGCGATCCCCGTGGCCCGCGCCACCTCGCCGATCGCCAACAGGTCCGTACCGGTCACGGCGCGGCCAGCGAGGCCAGCGCCGCGATGATCGGCCGGGCATCGGGATCCTCGGACGTGACTTCGAGGCGGATTCCCTGGCGCGTCCTGGTGGTCGCCAGCGAGAGGAAGGGGCAGCATTGCGCTTCCCGGGCGGCGAGATCCTCCACGGTGTCGGCGGCGGCGATGGTGAACGTCATCGCCACGCCGTCATCGATGTCCTCGGCGGTGACCGCGTAGGGGCGCAGGTCGACCCACTCTATGGCCTGCCGGGCCGCGCTGCGCAGCGGCAACGAGCAGGCGATCGGTTCTCGTTGCTGTGTCATGCCGGCACCTTACGACCTCAAGTCAACTTGAGGTCAAATGGTTTCCGCACGGACGGGCGGATCGATGCGGATTGGCCGGCGGAGAGGCGCTACCAACCGTAGGTCGACACAGCGGCGTCGATCATCTGACCCGGCAGCGAGCTGTTGGATCGGTTGGCGATAGCGATCACCGCCGCATCCCGGTTCGGGTATCCGCGGAGCCGGGTGCGGAACCCTGAGCAGTCACCACCGTGGTGGTAGAAGAAGTCGGGCGCGTTTGTACTCATGGGCGGATTCAGGAAGAAGCTGAGGCCGGGGCGCCCCGGGGCGATGACCGAGAAGCCGTGTTGCGGTGTCAGCATCTCGTCGACGAGTTGTTGCGGGAGGAACTGGACGCCGTCGAGGGTGCCGCCCTGGTTGATCATGATCAGCATCCGGGCCAGATCCAGCACCGTGCTGTGCAGTGATGCCGCGGCGAAGGCCGGGTCGCCAAGGCGGTCGACGCTGTAGGTGGAGCCACTTGCGCGGTGCGCCACCGCGGCGTTGTGGTCCGCCACGTATCGATTGGGGACGCTGAGGGCGAAGAAGCTGTCGTTCATCCCGAGCGGTTGGAGCACGTTGTTGGTCATCCAGTCGTCGAACCGGTCGGCGGTCACCTCCTCCATGACCTTCTGCAGGACCATGAAGCCCCCGCCGGAGTAGCGGCCGCCGGATGCCGGCGTGTAGTCGATCTCGACCGGCCCGTTCTTGGCCGGCGGCTCCCCGTTGAGGATCTGGTCGAGGCTCGGGAACGGGCCGCCGGTGAAGTCTGCGAAGCCGTGCACCGTGAGCCCCGCGCTATGGCTGAGCAGCCGCCGGATCGTCACCGCGTCCTGGCACCCACCGTCGGCGCCGACCGCGCACGTGGTGAGGTCGGTGGTGATGTCGAGCTGGGCTCCGCTGCCGATGGCGTTGGCGGTGAGCACGGGCGTCCAGTCGTCGGAGTCGATGATGTTGGTGACGTCGTCGTCGAGGTCGAGGTCACCGCTGGCGACGAGCCTGAGCACACCGAGGGCGGTGACCGGTTTGCTCACCGAGCCGACCTGAAACACCGTCTCCGGGTGGATGGCGTGGCCCTCGCCTCGCTTGATGTGCCCGTATCCGGCCGCCCATGAGACCCTGTTGTTCTCCACGATGGCAAGAGCGCCGCCCACGTCGTCCTGGTCGCGCATGGTGGCCCAGATGGTCCCGCTGGGGAACAGGCGCTCGAGTCGGCGCGGTGGGTCGTCGCCGACGACGCGGCTCCGTTCGTTGGAGATGATCGACCAGCCGGCCCCATCGGGATCGAACACCACCAGGCTGAGCTCCCTCCGGCTGGCGATGAACTTCCGCATCCGATCGAAACACTCGCTGTTGATGCTCCGGGCGAAGAAGTAGTCGTCGGCGAGCACCACCCAGCCGCCCCCGGGCTCGAACGCCACCAGGTGGACCTTTCGCTCTCCTGCATTGACGTTGCGCATGATCTGATAGCACTCGTCATCGATGTTCCTGGCGAAGAACCCGCGGTCGGTCACGATCACCCATCGATTGCCGCCCGCCGGCGGGAAGGCGACGCAGCCCAGCTTGTGGCCGTCGGCGTGCATGACTCCCATGCGCACGTGGAGCTCGTTGGCCACGTTGCGGTTGAAGAAGCCATCGTCGGTGATGATGCACCACGAGTTACCGCCGCCGGGGGGAAAGGCCACCCACCGGATCTCGGTGCCGTTCTCGATGAAGTCGTTGAGCTTGTCGAAGCACTCGTCGGGGATGTTCCTGGCGAAGATCGTGTTCTCGCTGCTGACCAGCACCCAGCCATTCCCGTCCGACGTGAAGGCGAAGCACCGAATCCCCATGCCCTGGTCGGCGAACACCCCCATCCGATCGTGGGCCTCCTGTGGGATACGCCGGTTGAACGTGGCTATGCGGGTCGACATCCGATGAATCCGCCCGGCCGTGTCGACCCCGATCACATCACCATCAGGCTCGGCGGCGATGCGATCGAGGGACCGGTCCGCCTCGGATACGAGATCCCAGCGCCGATCGTCCGCCTCCCAGTCGAAGAGGCGACCGCTCCGGCCCACCACAAAGGTGCGAGCCCGGCCTGCCGGTCGCGTGGTGACGTCCAGTGCCCTGCCCGGCACCGACTCCCAGCGAGC
>CAYQZO010000190.1:0-4435 GCA_964421925.1 uncultured Acidimicrobiaceae bacterium | reverse complement strand
AAGTCTTCCGCCGCTACTACTCGAAAGTATCACCAGGCCATATGGGGGACCAGTCGGAATGACCGTCACCGGGCACGTTCCCCGGGGTGGGATTCTGGGTGTTGAGGGCGTTGATGTTGGCGTTTGCGCCCGCCTGGTTGCTGCCGGGTAGGAAGGTGTACTTACCGTCGGTAAGCGCGCCGAAGTTGCCGTTGGCGGTGGCAGCGGTTTCGTTGCCAACCGCGGGGCACAAGAACGGTTCCTCCGCCAACGCGGCTGCCTGGATGGCCGTCAACACGCCAACGACGACTCCCACCATCACCAGGAGGCGTAGCTTCGTTCGACTCATAGCCCTGTCTCCTATCTGCCCGAGCATTCCCGGGCACCAGCGTCAACGTATCAACCGGATCTGAACGCCCACAGAACAGCGGCTTACGAATCGGCTAAGTCCACTGCACCACCCCCGTGTCGGGTCAAAGTGGTCGCTGACCAGCCTGGTGGTCGAGGTGGGGATCAGCCGTAGTTACCTGATACGCTTCCAGAACACCCGCGCCTGGGTGACAGGTACACATCTGGCCTGGTCGGCCACACACCATTGCCGGTACTGACACCGACAGTCACCGACCACGGCATGCTCCGACCCTTAGGTGATGGTCCGCCATTTGTGCGAGCCGAAATCGAACCGTGTAAAGGTGCCGGGTGGTCGTCGCCGATAAACGATATGACAGTTCCGAATTGGAGGATTCTGATGCCTCGGCGATTGCGGCCGTTCCTGACCCTTGCGGTCATGGCCTGGTTCGGCGTGGTCGCCGTCCCTGCTGCCGGCGCGGCAGGGGTGGAGCGGTATCAGGTCATCGATTACACGCTGGAGGTTGACTCGGTCAACGACAACTCCGCGTACAGCCACACCTTCACGATCCAGTACAACTCCTGCAATGAGTCAGTGACGGGATCGGGCGTTGCCCACCACGAGGGTGACGGGACCGAGACACTGAGTGAGTTCGACCTCAGCGATCACATTCTGTCCTTCCGATCGGACTACGACTTCATGACCTACACCTGGTACCCATCGTTCACCCTGAACGACGATCAAACCCTCACGTTCCATGACGGAGCCGGTCCCGACAACGTGTTCGCCGCCACCGGGACCTGGTCGATGGAGGCGACCGACTACCGCGACTGCGCGGGTGCTGGTAACGGCAAGATCACCATCTGCCATGTCAACGGCTCGACCGGAGCGGCACCGTATCCACCCGGACAGAACCCAACAGTCAACATCACGTACGGGCGCAACATCACCGTCGCGGCGCAGGCATACGAGGCCCACATTGCCCACGGCGACGGCGAGGTTCAATTCAATCCCATCGACAACGAGCTGGTGTGGGTCTACGGGGAGGCCTTCGGTGTGGCAGGGAACTCCGATTGCGCTTTCAACGTCCCCATCACACCCGAGGGCGTCAGCGGCGGGGAGAGCAGCGGAGCACCAGACGACTCAGGCAACACCGACGGTGTGCTCGAGGAGACAACGATCTGTCACAAGGGGAAGAAGACCCTCTCGGTCGGAGATGCCGCGGTCACGGCGCATCTCGGCCACGGGGATGCCGTGGGCGCCTGCCCGTAGAGCTCGCCCCGACCGCGACCCGGGATGCTGGCTATGCTTGGTGCTGAGTAGGGGCCCGACGGCCATTCACCGGAGCGCTTGGGGGGCGTCCATGGCCGAGTCGATTCGCTGGTTTGCTGACATCACGCAGGGGGACGCCGCCACTGTCGGCGGTAAGGCGGCCGCGCTCGGTGAGCTGTACAACGCGCTGGCCGGTGAGGGCGTGCGGATTCCCAACGGCTTCGCCACCACCGCCGACGCCTACCACCGCTTCCTCGCCACACCGAGACCGGCCGCCTGGTCGGAGCTTCGGGTCGAGGATCACCTCAAGGGGCTTCGAGACGAGGCGGCCCGCGCCCCCGACCTCGGGGAGGCGCTGCGCGTGTTGCTGCAGGACATGCCGGCCGGCAACCACCTCGATATGCACGAGCGGGCCGGCCTGGCCCGAGCCCTCGTGGTGTCGACGCCGCTGCCCGGAGAGATCGCCGACGACCTCGAAGCGGGCTACCGCCTGCTCTGTGAGGAGTACGGGCAGGAGGTCGATGCCGCGGTGCGTTCCTCGGCGACCAAGGAGGACCTGACCACTGCCTCGTTCGCCGGGCAGTACGAGACGTATCTCAACGTGCGCGGTGCCGATCGGGTCATGGAGGCGTGGAAGCGCTGCGTCGCCAGCGGCTTCACCGAGCGGGCGGTCAGCTATCAGCTCGGTCAGGGCATGGACCCGCTCCAGGGGGCAATCTCGGTGATCGTGATGAAGATGGTGCGGTCGGACATCGCCACCTCCGGGGTGATGTTCACCATCGACCCCGACTCGGGAAACCCCAACGTGGTCCACATATCCTCCGCCTACGGGCTCGGCGAGCTCGTCGTCCAGGGCAGCGTTTCCCCCGATACGTTCGTCATCTGGAAGGAGGGGCTGCGTCGCGGCCGCAACGCCCTCGTCCACCAGGTGCTCGGGGCGAAAGACCGCAAGCTCGTGTACTCGATGCAGGGCGGCACCGCCACCGAGAGCGTCGACGTCGAGGCGAGCCACCGGCGCCGCTGGTCGCTCAACGCCCGTGAGGCGCTAGAGCTTGGGTGGATGGCGCTGCGGATCGAGGACTACTACGGGATGCCGATGGACATCGAGTGGGCCAAGGACGGCTACAGCGGTGACCTCTTCGTCGTGCAGGCACGCCCGGAGACCGTCCACTCCGCGCCCAGCCTCGCCCTGGAAACATACGCAATGGACAAGAGCCTCGTCGCCGCCATGAAGGACACCGGAGGCGTACTCGCCACGGGCCAGGCCGTTGGCACCAAGATCGCATCGGGAAAGGTCCGCGTCTACGCCGACTACGAGGAGGTGATTGTCCGCAAGCGCAACCTCCGGGGGCTCCTCGGCCAGGGCGTCGAGCTGGACAGCGTTCCCCCCGAAGACCGCGTCTTCGACACCGACGACGTGCTCGTCACCGGGATGACCACTCCCGACTGGGAGCCGCTGATGAAGGAGGCGTCGCTCATCATCACCGAACGCGGCGGCCGGACCTCCCACGCCGCCATCGTCGCCCGCGAGTTCGGGATCCCGGCCATCGTCGGCTGCGACGACATCACGAAGATCGTCAAGCCGCTCCAGGAAGTCACCGGCTCGTGTGCCGAGGGCGACACCGGGTACGTGTACGACGGGCAGCAGCCGTTCGAGGTGGAGCGGGTTGTCGTCGGCGACCTCGCTGCGCTCGACACACAGGTGAAGCTCAACGTCGGCTTCCCCGCCAAGGCGCTCGTCGACGCCATGCTGCCAAGCGACGGGGTCGGGCTGGCCAGGATCGAGTTCATCCTGACCGCCCAGGTGGGCATCCACCCCCTGGCGCTCCGGTTCTTTGATGAGCTGCGGGACTTCGTGCGGAGCGGAGATCTCGCTCGCGAGCTCGAGCCGTATCGGGAGCGGCTCCAGGCAGAGGACCATCATGAGCTCGACACCCTGCTCGGCGCCATCGAACGCCGCACCCCGAGCTACGCCGACCGTCGTCAGTTCTTCGTCGACCAGCTCAAGTACGGGATCGCGCTGATCTGTGCCGCCTTCTATCCGCGGCCGGTGCTGGTCCGGCTGTCCGACCTGAAGTCCAACGAATACCGTGAGCTGCTCGGGGGCCGGCTCTTCGAACCCGAGGAGGAGAACCCGATGATCGCCTGGCGGGGAGCCGCCCGCTACATCGATCCGCGGTTCCTCCCCGCCTTCGATATGGAGTGCGAAGCGCTGCGGTTCGTGCGTCAGGAGATCGGTCTCGACAACCTCCAGATCATGGTCCCGTTCTGCCGGTCTCCCGAGGAGGGCCGACGGGTCGCCGAGCACCTCGACCAATGGGGTCTGTCCCCGCAAGCAGGTGTGCCCTTGTTCCTCATGGTGGAGTTGCCCTCCAACGTGATCGAGGCGGAGCGGTTCATCGACGAGATCGGCCTCACCGGTGGCTCCATCGGGAGCAACGACCTCGTCCAGTCGGTGTATGCGGTGTCCCGGGACGATCTGGAGCACTACGAGCCCTCGGTGGACGCCCGCTCTCCGGCGGTGGCGACCCTCATCCGGCAGGCGATCGCCACCTTCACCGCCCGGGGCCTCGAGATCGGGATCTGCGGACAGGCGCCCTCGGACTATCCCGACGAAGTGCCGCCCTTCCTCGTCGAGTGCGGGATCACGTCGATCTCGGTGACGCCGGACACCCTCATCCCGGTCCGCCTCGCCGTCGCCGAAGCCGAGCGGCGCAGCCCTCCGGGATAGTCACGCCACACGGGGTCGCAGGCCGCTCGGCGGGTGGCCGTCTGGACTGTTTCTGGTGGCCTGGGGCGTTGCCGGAGTTGCCGGGCGAGTCGGGTCGACCGTGG
>CAYQZO010000189.1:0-4470 GCA_964421925.1 uncultured Acidimicrobiaceae bacterium | reverse complement strand
TACGCCGAGAACCCGAGCCGGCCGGTGTCCCTCGACGAGGTCGCCGACGCGGCAGTTTCGAAGGCACGGCGCCGCACCGGCGCCGAGGTCGAGTTGGTCGCCCATCCCACCACGGTGATGGGTGAGCAGAAGGGCCTGGAGCGTGCCATCGACAACCTGATCGACAATGCATTGAAGTGGAACGGGGACGGTGGACCGGTCGAGGTCGTCGTCGGCGACGGGCGGGTGGCGGTGCGTGATCACGGTGCGGGCATCCCCCCCGATGAAGCCGAGCTGGTGTTCGATCGCTTCTACCGGTCCCCGGCGGCGCGAGCCACCCCCGGGTCCGGCCTCGGACTCTCCATCGTCAAGCAGGTGGTCGACGGCCATGGCGGGAGGGTCTTCGTGGAGGCAGCCGAGGGCGGCGGGGCCATTGTGGGATTCGTGCTCCCCATCTCAGGGGATTCTTAGACGCCCCTCAGGCTGGCGTCATCGACGGCTTCGATACTGATCGGCGTCCCCTCACGAAGGAGGAATGGTGAAGAGGACACTGACTGCCGTGCTCGCCGCCGGCATCCTGGTGGCAGGCGCCTTTGCCGTCACCGCCCTGGTCGGGGGCGTGGCCACCGCCCAGGAGGAGCCGGCCGAGCACCCGGCGCCACCCGACCTGCCTCGCGCCGGTGAATTGGTGGACCAGGTGCTTGCCGACCTGGTGGCCGAGGACGTCATCTCTCAGCAACAGGCCGACGCCGTCGCTGAGGCACTGTCCGCCCGGCTGGAGGAGGTCAAGGAGGAGCTCGGAGAATGGCGCGAAGAAAGGCGGGAGTGGCGACGAGAGCATCGGGGGCGGATCTTCCGTCTGGGCGCCCTCCTCGAGGACGGGGTGATCGACGCCGACGAGCTCGCCGAGCTCGGAGAAGACCACCCGTTCAACGACCCTGACGGACCGGCGGCGGAGTACCTGGACGACGGGCAGCTCACTGCCGAAGAGGTCAGGGCGATTGTGCAGGCGCTGCGCGAGCAGCACCGCCTCGAACACGAGGAGCAAAACCAGGGCGACGGGGCGTAGCCGGCGCTCGCGACCTACTCGACATCAGGGTCCGGCGGCTCCGGCCGCCGGACCCTTCGCGCGTCCTTGAGACCTTCCCGCTGCACCCAGCGCTTCACCCACCAGTCGGGATCGTTGTCGAGGTCCGGGATCGGCTCACCTACGCCTTCGCCGGGCTCCAGCTCTCCCCGCTCGATGGCCTCGCGGATGATCCGTTCCATCGGGTGCATGCGGCCAGGATACGGTCAGCCGTCGCCTCTGCGGTCTCCGGTGCCGGGCAGTGTCGTGGTCACCGCTCCGTCGTCGGTCGGTGGTTCGGCGTCCCGATCCCGGGGTCTGGGACGATCCGGCCGGTCGAGGCGATCGCGAGGCTCGTCGGTCCGGTCGTCGACGGTCAGGTCGTCGATCCGGTCCTTGACCGTGAAGAACCGATCGACCACCTCCTGGTCGGCTTCGGTATCGCGGACGGCCACCTCCGTGCGAGCGAGCTGCTCGTCGATTTGCTCCCGGGTGGCCCGGCGCTCGATGAGCAGCTCGAGCTCATCGATGCGATGGTCGACCGCGACGGTGGGATCGACCCAGGCTCGCACCCATTCGGTGAGCTGCTTCACCGGGTAGAGGAGGTCACCTGGCACCGTGGACTCGGCGGCGAGCGCGCCGGCGGCCGACAAGGCGATGATGGCAGCGGTGGCGATGGCGATCAGCCGTCCGCGGCGGCGCCGGCGGCGGGGCGGGATCGCGCTGGGCGTCCGCAGCTCGGCTGCGATGGCGGCATGGTGCCGGGCGGCCGTGGCTTCGCCGATCTCGATGCGCAAGGTGCCGAAACGGTCGTTGAGGTCAGTGCTCATGAACTCTCCTCCACGGGTATCGACGCCGGTCGGCCGGGGAATTCGACGGCTTCGAGCAGCCGGCGCAGGCGCCGCTCTGCCCGTGCGGTTGCCGCATAGACGGCCGTCCTATTGCTCTCCATCACACGGGCCACCTCGTCGGCGGGGAGCCCGACGACGTGACGGAGGACCAGCAAGCTTCGCTGTCGCTCCGTGAGCGCCATGAGGGCCTCCTGGAGCTGAGGGTCGGGAAGCTCGATGCCGTCGTCGTATCCGGTCTCGGGAAGCGAGTCTGTGACGACCTCCGGCCGCCGGCTCCTGCGGCGCAGCTCGTCGAGACAGGTGAAGCGGACGCTGCGGTAGAGCCAGGCGCGCAGCGAGCGGCCGTCGCCGCGCAGGGTGGAGGCGGCCCTGGTCAACTCGAGGAAGGCTTGCTGCACCGCGTCTTCGGCGGCGGGTCGATCGCGCAGCATCCCGTAGGCGTAGGAGGCGAGGGCGCCGGCGGTGAGGTCGTAGACGGCGGCGAATGCCTCTTCGGAGCGGTTGCGGACTCCGTCCACAAGCTCGTCCAAGGCATCCGCAGCCCTGGTCATCGGGCCGACCTCAGGGTGACCCGCTCACTGCGCGTGCTGGTGGTTCCACAGCAGCCGTCGGCACGCCGTCCACCAGTGTCTCGGGTCGTCGGCGCCGGCCACATCGGACTCGTCGCCGAGCAGGTGGCGGCAGCGTTTCCACAGCCGATCGTGCTTCCACAGCAGCCGGTGACAGAGTTTGCGCCACTCCGGCGTGTCCTCACCGATCTCGGTGTCGATGAGCCGTCGGCACTTCTCGAGCAAGCTGCGATCGTCGCCATCGTGGGGCCGACAGTCGACCGGACGGTCGGTGGCGGCGTCCCGGCGGCACGGATGGGGCCGATCGGCGGGCCGATCGACGGGCCGGTCGCTCGGTCGATCGACGGGCCGGTCGGTGACGCGGTCTGTGGGTCTGTCGGCATCGGTGGTCCCGGTATCGGCGAGGGCGACGCTCTGCCCGGCGAGGGCAACGGCAAGCGCAGCTGCTGTCAGCATCACCGCTCGGGTGTTGCGATGTCTCATCGGTCCTCCTGGCTGGGGGCTATAGACAGAGAGACGCCGGAGACGCGGCGGATTCGACGGTGCGCCTCAGCTTCGCTGAGGCGTTCGAGTTTCCGCTCCGCGGAAACTCGGCTGCACGGCTACTCGGGTGGGCGCACGCCCCCCTTGCCCAGGTTGATCCACGTGGTCTTGACGTTGGTGTACTTGTCGAGGGCGTGCAGCGACTTGTCCTTGCCCCCGAAGCCGGACTCCCGGAACCCGCCAAACGGGGCCGTGATGTCGGACTGGTCGTAGCAGTTGACCCACACCGTTCCCGCCCGCAGCGCCCGGGCCATGCGGTGGGCTCGTGCCAGGTTCGACGTCCATACCGCAGCGGCCAGTCCGTAGGACGAGTCGTTGGCGATCCGGATCGCCTCGTCCTCGTCGGCGAAAGGGATGACGCTGAGCACGGGCCCGAAGATCTCCTCGCGGGCGATCGTCATCTGGTTGTCGACGTCGGCGAAGACCGTCGGCTCCAGGAAGTAGCCGCCCGACTCGAGCAGGGTGCGCTCCCCGCCGGTGACCAGCCGCGCCCCCTCGTCGCTTCCCGCCTCGATGTACCGCTCGACCCGCTCCAGCTGGGCGGCGTCGACGAGTGGCCCGGCCTTTGTTGCCGGATCCAGGGGGTCGCCCGGCGACCAGCCCTTCGCCACCGTCGCCACCGTGTCGACGACCTCGTCGTAGGCCGCCGCCTCGACGAGGAGCCGGGACCCGGCGATGCAGGACTCGCCGGTGTTCCAGAAGATGGAGAAGCCGACCGCGTTCATCGCATAGCGGTTGTCGGGCGTGTCGGAGAACACGACGTTGGGCGACTTCCCGCCGGTCTCGGCAGACACCCGCTTCATGTTGGAGTCGGCTGCGTAGCGGAGGAAGTGCCTGGCGACCTCCCCGGACCCGGTGAAGGTGATGGCGTCGACGTCGGGGTGCAGCCCGAGCGACCGCCCCGCGGTCTCTCCGAACCCCGGCACCACGTTGAGCACGCCCGGCGGGATGCCCGCCTCGACGGCGAGCTCGGCGAGGCGGAGCGCGGAGAGGGGTGACTGCTCTGCCGGCTTGAGCACGACCGAGTTCCCGGCCATCAGCGCCGGGGCGAGCTTCCAGGCGTTGATCATGAGCGGGAAGTTCCATGGGGTGACGGCACCGACCACCCCGACCGGCTCGCGGGTGATCAGGCCGAGGGCGTCGGGCCCGGTGGGTGCGATCTCGTCGTAGAGCTTGTCGGCGGCCTCTCCGTACCAGCGGTAGGTGGTCTCGGCCTGGCGCACGTCCACGGCGTGGCTGTACCGGACGGGCTTGCCGATGTCGAGGGTCTCCAGCAGCTGCAGCTCCTCGGCGTTCTCTTCGATGAGATCGGCGAGCCCGATCAGGGCTCGTCCCCGCTCCTTGGGGGTCAGCTGCGACCAGGAGCCACTCTCGAAGGCGGCGCGGGCCGACCGCACCGCCCGATCGATGAGGGCCTCGTCTCCGGACACGACCGTGGCGATGATCTGGCCGGTCGCCGGGT
>CAYQZO010000188.1:0-4485 GCA_964421925.1 uncultured Acidimicrobiaceae bacterium | reverse complement strand
GCCATCGGTCAGCCGGTGCGCTGCGGATCGGTGCTGCGCTGCTCCCTGACCCAACGCGCCGGGTCGTCGTCCCAGGGATGGCCCTCGTCGCCGATGCTCCCGAGCGAGGCCTCGATGTCGTCCCAACGGCGCTCGTCGTCGAGACCGCGCCTGATCAGCTCGGTGATGAAGGCGCTTCGCCGTCGCCTTCCGGCGCGGCGATCGAGTTCGGCAACGAGGTCGTCGTCGATACTTATGTGCAGACGCATGTGCTGAGATTAGCACACAAGCCACACAACAGCCACCCCTAGATCGGCACCTCATCGCGTGCGTGGCGGATGATCTCGTCGAGGGCCGCCACCCGGGGCCCGGGGCGCGCCACCTCCCTGGCGAGCTCGAGGTGCACCAGCGCTTCCTTGGTGCGGTCGAGCTCGAGTAGGGCCAAGCCGAGGGCATACTGCCCGTTGGCGTGACCGGGATCGTCTTCCACGACCGTCGTCAGGTAGTCGAGCGCCTCGGCGGTGTTGAGCCGGAACACGGTCCGCGCCGCTTCCAGGTGTGGGTAGTCGAGGGCGAGCCGCATGGCGTCGGTGATGCGGCCGGCCGCTCGATAGGAGTCGATCGCCGACTGCATCGGCGCACTCGGGTGATAGGACAGGGCGAGATACCAGCGGAGCAGCTCGTCGCCGCTGGCATCGATTTGGTCCCGCGACAGCAGCGACTTGAGCAAGCCGACGCTGGGACGGAGTCCCGACCCGGCCATGGTGTCGACCCAGGCTCTCGCGGTGGCGAAATCCGGCGCCAGCTCGACGAGCGCCCGGTAGCTCCCCTCGTTGGGAGCAGCGACCGAAGAGAGCTGGTCCAATACGGCAACAGCCTGGTCATAGTCGTCGGCGCGCCGCATCAGCGCCGTGATCGTCTCGCTCTTGGGTGCGATCTCCTCGTCGGTCATCCGCTCCAGCCAGCGCTGCGCCTCGTCGAAGGTCGAGGCCTTGAGGATGAACGGAGTGAACACGTCGGCGTTGGGGCGGATACCGGCGGTGGGCATGAGGTCGAGCAGCTCTGCCGCCTCGGCGACGTCGGGCCCGAACGAGGCGAGCGTCTTGAAGGTCTCGGTCGTGGGTGGAACGCCTTTGCCGATCATGACGTCGAGCAAGCCTCGTGCGGTCCGATAGTCCGGGGAGCGGGACATCAGCTCGCGGAAGGTCTCGGTGTTGGGTGCTACGTCGTGGAGCGGCATCTCGTCGAGCCAACTCTGAGCCGTCTCGTAGTCCTCGGACTGGGCGATCAGTGCCCGGAACACCTCGTTGTTCGGGCGAAGGCCGCGCCGGCCCATCTCGGCGAGCCATCCCACCGCGGTGGCGTAGTCGGGAGCGCGTGAGATCAGCGTCTTGAAGGTCTCGCTGCTCGGCGGAACGTCGGCGGACTCCATCGTGCGCAGCAGCGACAGCGCAACATCGTGGCTCGGGGCGTGGGCCATCACCGTGTTGAACGTGGTCACATCCGGTGCGATGCCGCGCTCGGTCATGACCTCGAGCCAGCGCAGCGCCGAGCCATAGCGCGGGGCCTTGGCGATCAATGAGTTGAAGGTGTTCACGTCGGCGGCGATGCGATGCTCGTCCATGACGTCGAGCCATTCGGCGGCGCCGTCGTAGTCGGGCGCCCCGGCGATGAGGCGGTTCATCACCGCCGCGTCCGGTTCGACGCCCCAGGGCCGCATGCCCTCGTACAGTTCGACCGCCGATTCGTAGCTGGGCGCCCGAGCGATCATCCGACCGAAGACGTCCACGTCGGGCGCCACGCCCCGATCGGCGAACAGCCGGAGCAGCCGGTACGCCTCCGCAGCGTTTGGGGCCTTGTCCACCATGGTGCGCAGGGTCGCTACGGTCGGCGAGACTTCGGCCTCGTCCATGTCGCCCAGGAACGCCACCGCGGTGGGAAGGTCGGGCGCCCTGCGGATCAAGGCGTTGAAGGTGACGACGTCGGGGCGCACCCCGGAGCGCTCCAGGTCGGCGATCCACCGCAGCGACTCGTCGAGCGTGGGCGAGCGGTCCACCAGCGCATTGAGGGTGTCGATGTTGGGCTGTGCCTGGCTCTCCATGAGCCGGGCGAGCAACTCCAGCAAGACGTCATAGGTGGGGGCGTTGGCGATGAGCCGGTTCCAGCTGGCGATCGACCGGCCATCGCCCACCGCGGGCAGCATCGACTCCTGGGACCCAAGGCTGTCGGCGGCGCGCCGCGACGCCTCGGATGCATCTTCGGTCCGACCGAGCTGGCTCAGGGCGTACACGTAGGCGGCGGCCGCTTCCCAGTCCTCGGCGGCCTCGATGCGCAGCTCGCCGAGTGACCACAGCGGCAGATCTTCCTCCGGACGCTTCCGGCCGGGTCGTACCGGGCGGGATGCGGGATCGACCCGCTGGGTGACGAAGTCGCGCATCACCAGACCGTGCACGGCCCCGTCGATGAGGATCTCGTTCGGGTAGCAGAAGTCGGCGCTCCGCGTCGCCCGCCGGGCGCTGTCCCCCACCCAGTCGAAGCCGCCCCGCCACGCCTGCACCCGGTTGTCCCGGCCGGTGCAAATCGCCATGCGCAGGGCGGGGATGCGGGTCTCGGGGAGCCCGGTGCGGTCCTGCATGTCGGGCCCGAACCGCTGGCGCATGATCACGGCAAGGGCGCACAGCCGGTCGCCGTCCTTGAGCTCGGGTGACATCAGGAGCCACCCGTCGCCGGTGAACTTGACCAGCAGGTCTTCGAACGCCAGCGCCTCCAGATGCGGTTCGATCTGGGCGACCAGGGCGCGGTTGAACCGGTCCAGCTCGCCCTGGGTCATCCGGAGTCCGGGGAGCGTCGACTCGATGAGGTCAATGCTCAGGCAGTAGACGAGTCGGACCTCTCCGACCGGCTGCTTCGATTGGCTCACGATTGGCGACGATACCGGGCCGGTTCCTCCAAGGAAGCGTGCCGGCGGGGCCGGATTGTCGGTAAGTGATTGGTAAGGGGCATCTGGGATGGTCGCTGCGTAATGTCTGGATAGGAGATGGCGACCGTCGATACCCGCACCGTTGCCGAGGCGGGGGGCGAACCGGGGGGGTCGCCCTACGACGGCTTCATTTCGTATTCGCACGCTGCGGACGACCTGTTGGCGCCCCGGTTGCAGGCAGGGTTGCAGCGGTTCGCCAAGCCGTGGTGGAAGCGAAGAGCGCTGCGGATCTTCCGTGACGAGTCGTCGTTGAGCGCCAATCCGCACCTGTGGTCCTCGATCACCAACGCCCTGGATGATTCGGACTGGTTTGTGTTGCTGCTGTCGCCCGACGCCGCACAGTCGGAGTGGGTGAACCAGGAGATCGAGTACTGGTTGGAGCACAGGGACCCGGAGCGGATCATCCCAGTGCTCACAGACGGCGAGTTCACGTGGTCTGGTGATGTCACCGGCGATGCGGTGCCTCCGGCGTTGCATGGCGCGTTCCCTGATGAGCCGCGGTGGGTGGATGTGCGCTTCGCTCGGGGTGAGGAGCAGTTGGATCTCCAGGACCCGCGGTTTGCTGATGCAGTGGCCGACATCGCGGCTGCGATCCGGCAGGTGCCGAAGGATGAGCTGGCGTCTGAGGAGGTCAGACAGCATCGCCGCACGGTACGCACCGCTTGGGGAGCAGGTGTGGTGGTGCTGCTCCTCGCCTTTGCTGCAGGTGGCGCCGCCCTGTTCGCTCTCGATCAAAGAAACGACGCCCAGACCCAGGCTGCGGAAGCCGAGGCTGCGAGACAGGCCGAGGCCGAGCAGCGCGTGTTGGCGGAAGAGAACGCGGCGGAGGCCGAACGGCAGCGCCAGGTGGCAGTCGCGGCACAAGCGGAAGCCGAATTGCAGGCTGCGATTGCACAGGGTCGCGAGCTCACCGCCGAGGCGCGCAACGCACTTGCCAGCGACCCGGAGCTGAGTATCCATCTCACGCTGCGGGCGCTGCAGCTCCTCCGTGATACTGGTGCGGACACCGTGCAGGCCGTTTCGGTGTTGCATGAGGGCATCGCTGCCGATCGGGTGAAGTATCGGATACCGGGCGGCCACTTCGTGGCCGTCCACCCGGACGGCAAGACCCTCGCAACCGCAGACACCGAGACCCCGGGTGGCATCGCGCTGTGGGACTTCGCCAACCACGAAGTTGTCGACCAGCTGAAAGGTTCGGATGAAGACGAGTCTGACCCCGAACAGGTGGATTTCAGCCCGGTCGGAGACACCCTCGCCGTGGCGTTCTCCGGCCGTGCCCCGGCAATTCGGGTGATAGACCTTTCGACCGGCGAGTCGTTCGACATCGATATCGACGAGGACGCCGTTTGGTCCACTCTCGTATGGGAGTTTGGCCTGCACTTCAGTCCGGATGGGGAGCTCCTCGCATTCGAGGTCATCCGAGGAGAGGACCTCAACTCGTTGGAGGACTCCTCGGTCGAGGTGTGGTCTGTCCCGGATCAGCAGCTGGTTCGCCGCTTTGTCGGCGCCGCGGGCCCAAGCTTCTC
>CAYQZO010000187.1:0-4488 GCA_964421925.1 uncultured Acidimicrobiaceae bacterium | reverse complement strand
CGGTCTCGGTCGACTCACCGACATCGACGTCGCCGTTCCACTGAGCAACGCAGATCGCGAACGACTCGTCGCCGCCGGGTTTCACAAGGACGGGCGCCACTGGGTGCTCAAGGACGACGACGGCATGATCGCCATCGAGGTGCCGGCCGCCGCATCGGACGGAATCGAGCCTCCCGAGCGCATCAGGGTTGGCGAGGCCGTGGTGTCGGTGATCTCGGTCAACGACCTCATGATGGATCGCCTCGTCCAGGCGACGGATCGCACCCCCGCGACCGAGGCCGAGGCGCTCCAACTCGCCACCGGTGCCTACGACCGCATCGACTGGGAGGTGATCGCCCGCCGCGCCGCCAGGATCGCCGCCTCCGACGGGATGCTCAGCGAGCTCCCAAGCCTCGCCGAACGCTTCGAGAGCGAGGCACTCCGCCTGCGCTCTTCGTGATCTCGACTCTCGCCGGCTGACTCGATTGTCCCGATTCAATTCGCCCGAGTAGCCTCGGCGCGTGTGGTGGGGCCTGCTGGGCTGCGCTGGGCCACCTCGGTGGGAAGGGCTTGGGCCGAGGAAGGGGCCAACCATGGGACAGGTATCCGCGCGCAAGTCAACCGCAATATGGCCGCTGCTGCTGGCCGCGGCGATGCTCATCGCCCTCCTGCCGGCACTGAGTGCCGGCGCCGCACAGGACATCCGCATCAACGAGATCAGGATCGACCAGCCGGGAAACGACGACGACGAGTTCTTCGAGTTGGCGGGTCTGGGGGGCGCTTCGCTCGCAGGCCTCACCTACCTGGTCATCGGAGACGGTTCAGGCGGGAGCGGTGTCATCGAGAACGTGACTCACCTGACCGGCTCCGCGATCCCACCCAGCGGGTTCTTCGTGGCGGCCGAGACAACCTTCACGCTCGGCACCGCCGACCTCATCACCAGCCTCAACTTCGAGAACAGCGACAACGTCACCCACCTGCTGGTGGACGGCTTCACCGGCTCGAACGGGGACGACCTCGACACCAACGACGACGGGACGCTGGACTCGACGCCGTGGACCGCGATCGTCGACAGCGTGGCGCTGGTGGAGACCGTCGGGTCGGGCGACCACATCTACAGCGCCAACACCGTCGGGCCCGACGGCAGCTTCGTGCCCGGCCACGCCCTCTACTGCCTCGGGGTGTTTCCGAGCAACTGGGCGATCGGCTCCTTCTCCGGGGGTGACGAGACACCCGGTGCCGACAACGGGGACTGCCTCCTGGTCCTGACCATCCCCGAGATCCAAGGCGACGGGTTCGAGACCCCGTACGACGGTGAGTTCGTGCAGACCTCGGGGGTCGTCACCCTGACCACCTTCAACGGATCCGACGGCTGGATCCAGGATCCGGCAGGAGACGGCAACCCGGCCACCTCCGATGGCATCCTCGTCGACGACTTCAACACGCTCAGCCCGACACCTTCGGTCGGCGACCTCATCACCATCCAGGGTGTGGCCGAGGAATCCGGCTTCGGCGTCGATCAGCCCAGGACGCAGATCAACAACCCCGTCCTGGTGTCGATCGAGTCGGGGCCATCGATCACGCCGGTGCCGCTCACGGACCTGCCGAACACCTCGGTGGAGGACGGACTGGTCTTCTGGGAGTCCCTCGAGTCGATGCTGGTGCGCGTGGAACACGCCACGGTCGTCGCCGCGACGAGTCAGTTCGGGGAGTTCACCATGCTCGCTCCCGGTGACACCCTCCCCAACTCCGGCTACTTCCCGTCGGTCGACCAGATCCTGCTGCGACGAATCGGAAACGAGAACATCGACTACAACCCCGAGCGCATCCTGGTCGACGACAACGCTCTCGATACCCCGGACGTTCGGCCCGGCGATACCGTGCACGACGCCGTCGGCGTCGTCGACTACTCGTTTGGGAACTACAAGCTGCAACTGAGCGATCTCGACTACACGGCGGCGCCGCTGCCGACGTCGCCGGTGTCGTCACGGGACATCAGCCCGTCGGAGCCGAGCAACCCGGTGGTCATCACCACCTTCAACGTGGAGAACCTGTTCGACCAGGAGATCGGTGTCGACGTCATCGGCCAGGTCGGGTTCGACCCCGGCAGCGAGTGGGGATCCGGGCTCACGTCGACACAGGACAACACCCTCCGGCGCAAGGAAACCGTCTGTGCCGGCGATGCCGTTGGACGGGATGCCTTCGACCCCGCCGACGAATGGGACGGCTTCCCCCAAAACGACATCAGCGATCTCGGGTCACATACGGTGACCTGCAGCGGCGCCACCGAGCTGTTCATCTCCGAGTACGTCGAGGGATCGAGCAACAACAAGGCGCTCGAGATCTACAACGGCACCGGAGCAACGGTCGACCTCTCCGAGTACCAGGTCGAGGTGTACTTCAACGGCAACGACGACGAGGCGGATGCCAGCATCATCCCTCTCACCGGGACGGGTGCCGGCGGCGAGGTCTTCGTCCTCGCCGACGACGATGCCGTCCTCGGCATCCCCTCGATAGCGGATCAGGTTACGAGCCAGTTCCTGTGGAACGGCGACGACGCCGTTGTCCTACGCAAGGGCGACAAGGCCGACGCCGACAGCACCCTCGACCCGGACGACTGGGAGATCCAGATCGACAAGCTGGCCCACGCCATCGTCGATGAACTCGAACTGCCCGAGCTCATGATCCTGCAAGAAGTGGAGAACACGGCGGTCGCCCAGGAGCTCGGTGACCGGGTCGATGCGATCTCCGGGACCACCGACTACGTCGCGGTGTCCGAGGAGTCCAGCGACTTCCGCGGTATCGAGGTCGCCTTCCTCTACGACGACAACCGGGTCGATCTGGACGAATGGTTTCAGCTCAGCGGTGCCGACGTCGAGGCCGCCTTTGGCCCCGGCAGCGCCAGTCCCGGGCGTGAGCCGCTGTACGGGCTGTTCGACATCGGCGGAGCGGCCGTCCACGTGATCGGGAACCACTTCAAGTCGAAGAGCGGCGACGACCCGATCTTCGGTATTCCCCAGCCCTTCCAGCGGTACACCGAGACCCAGCGCAAGATGCAGGCCCAGGTGGTGCGGGACTTCGTCGACGGACTCTTTGCCGACGACGCCAAGGCGCTGGTCCTGGTCGCCGGCGACCTCAACGACTTCCAGTTCGCTGAGGAAGACGAGGGTCCCGATCACCCGGTCGGGATCCTGGAGGGAATCGGTGTGCCGGGTCAGTACAAGCTGACCAACCTCGTCGACGACGAGGTGAAGTCCGAACGGTTCTCCTTCGTGTTCGACGGCAACAGCCAGGTGCTCGATCACATGCTGATCAGCCAGCAGCTGCGCCAGAGGCTGACGGGTGTCGATTTCCTGCATTTCAACGCAGGGTTCCCGGCCACGCTTGCCGGTGACGACTCGACCACGATCCGTTCTTCGGATCACGATCCGCTGGAAGCTCGGTTCGACTTCGACTGAGCGCGTGCCGGGTGTGCGGGCTCAGGCCCGCACACCCGGCAACGTGAACGACGACCGCACCGCACGGAGCGGGCGTGGCGAACCGATGGGATTCAGCCGGCCTCGTCCGGTTGGACGATCTCCAGGTACAGGTCGAAGCGGGCGTTCCCCGGCTCGACCGGCTCCAGCCACTCCTCGAACCACCGGTGGGAGGGATGGACGGTGAGGTCGTTCCGCTTCACCATCTCCTGGAGACGCCGCCACCCCTCCGTGATCCACGCCCCCGACGGGTCCTCGGTGAAGGACCCCTCGATGCCGGTGACGACGAACACGCCGGCCTCGATCTTGCCCAGGAAGGCTCCATCGCCGACGGGCAGCGCACTCTCGGGGACGGTGACCAAGACCCGGTAGCCCTCGTTGTCGGGTTCGTGGGCCAGCCGGCCGTCCCGGTCGATGTTGTGCCCGAAGATGCGGTGTTCGCCGACCGCCTCGGGATGGCGCTCCATCCAGGCGGTCATCTTGGCCTCCGCAGTGGTCTCCGGGTCGGGCTTGAAGCCGTCGAAGCAGACGACGGTCATGTCGGGAAGATCTCGTGTCAGCACACCCATGTTCACCTCTCCTACCAGATCGATCTTGCGGGTCCGGGGCACCGCCTCGGCCTCCTCGCGGAACCGGCGGGGCGGGACCCCGTACTCCTTCTTGAACGCCCGCGTGAACGACTCGTGGCTGTCGTACCCGGCGTCGATGGCGATCCGCAGCACCGAGGCATCGGTGGTCAACAGCTGGTCCACCGCTTCGGACAGGCGCCGCTTGCGCACGTACTCGCCGAAGCGGTAGCCGGTAACCGCAGGGAAGTAGCGGTGGAAGCTGCGCAGCGACATGGCCGCCGCCCGGGCCGCCGCATCGGCGGTGACCGGTGCGGGCAGCTCCTCCTCGACGAGGTCGATCGACTCCTGGATCTGCTGGTAGATCGTCAGCACACCATCGAGTGTATGGAACGTGCGGGCCGGCTTCTTGACCGCAACTGCAAAGGTGCGTGGTCAGCCCGCCGTGCTCCCAGATCCTCCCGGTG
>CAYQZO010000186.1:0-4496 GCA_964421925.1 uncultured Acidimicrobiaceae bacterium | reverse complement strand
CGGCGACTGCGTCGCCTCGCGCCTCCCCCGCTGCGTGGGGGAGGCCAAACGGACTCACTTCAGCGAACGGCGCAGGAAGTCCTCGACGTCGGGGAAGTACGGCTGGAAGGCCGCGAGGTCGGAGTGGCCGGCCCCGGGCACGACGAGCAGCTCGCACTCGGGCTGGTGTGCCTGCAGGCTGAGCGCGTCCTCCGAAGGCACGACACTGTCCAGCTCGCCGTGGATGAGGAGCACCGGGATCTGCACTTCTCCGATGCGGTTGCGCGGCGCAATCTCGTCGAAGGAGACTCCGATCATCCGCTCGACGATGCGGAGCAGCGACCACTTCACCGGCGCCGGGTAGGGGATGTTGCGCCACAGCAGCTCCTCGGGGTGGGCAAAGGCGGCGACCGCGACCACCGCATCGATGGGCGCGCCGCGGGACGCGGCGAGGATGGATGCCGAAGCCCCCACCGAGTGCCCGATCACGCCGATGCTGGTGACGTCCTCCCGCGCCTCCAGCCAGCCGAGCGCCGTCTCCAGGTCCTCGGCGAATCGGGGCATCGACATGAAGTCCTCCTGGTCGGACTGCCCGTGGGTGCGTGCGTCGAGGAACAGGGCGTGCATGCCGAGGTCGTGGAGCCCGGGCGCGATGGGCAGCATGTCGGTGCCGCTCCCACCCCAGCCGTGGAGTACGACCACGGCGGGTCCCGGCTCCGGGGCGGGGATGAACCAGGCGTGCAGTCGCTTGTCGCGGGATCCGGTGATCCACACCTCCCGGCCGTCGAGACCGAAGTCGGCGGGTGTCACCGGCGGAATGTCGCGCTTGGGCACGGCGAACAGCCGCTTGAGCAGGGGCGGTGCGGCGACGGCTGCGCCGACGGCCAACCCGAGCGGAATGGCCACGGGAAGCATTGCTTTCCTCACCCGCGTAATGGTACGAGCGGCGTGCGCTACCAAAATGATCCCCATGGAGGTACGGCCCCTCACTGCCGACGAATGGGAGGTCTTCCGCGACCTGCGGTTGCGGGCCCTCGCCGATGCACCCGACGCCTTCCGCAGCACGATCGCCGAGGGCCGTGCCATTGCCGACGCCGAGTGGGAGGCGATGCACCGCCGGACCGCCGAGCATCCCGACGGGGTCACCTGGGTGGCAGAGATCGAGGGAGTGCCGGTCGGCCAAGCGTTCTCCCGAGTGGAGCACTCGACGGTTGGGATCTTCGGCATGTGGGTCGCCCCGGAAGGCCGCGGCAAAGGCGCGGGGCGGGCTCTGCTCGGCGCCGCCGAGGCCTGGGGGTCGAGCCGGGGGTGTACGACGGCGTCGCTCTCGGTGACCGCAGGCAACTCCCCGGCTGAGCGTCTCTACCGGTCCGCCGGCTATCGACCGACCGGCACAAGCGAGCCACTCCGAGAAGGCTCCGACCTGGCCTGCGTCGAGATGACCAAGCCTCTGAGTACCGAGAACTGAGTACTGATAATCAGGGAAGCCGGAAAGCGACCGCTCCACCGGGCCCGGGCTCGGCCCAGATCTCACCACCGAGTTCCTCGATGAGACTGCGGGCGACGGTGAGCCCGAGGCCGGCGCCGCCGGTGGATCTTGACCGTGCCGGATCGATGCGGGCGAACTCGCCGAAGGCAGTCTCGGTGAACGCGGGCGGGAAGCCTGGGCCCTCGTCCCTGACCCACACCGTTCCCGGCGTCTGCACGTTGATGACGACCCGGCTCCCGGAGGGTGCATGCCTGATGGCGTTGTCGAGCAGGTTGCGGATGACCATCCCCACCGGCACCGGACCGGTGGTGACCACCGACCCGCTGTCGGCGCGCAACAGCACCTCGATCCCGGCCCGCTGGGAAACCGGTGCCAACACCTCGATGGCTTCGTCGGCCAGCTCGGCGAGGTCGACCGGCACCCGTTCGTACTCGAAGCCGCCGCTTTCGATACGGGCGAGCAGGAACAGGTCGTCGACCAGCTGGTTGAGCACGCGGGCGTCGCCTTCGATCGAGGCCAGGTAGCGGTCGGGATCCGGCGCCACCCCGTCGCGAAGCGCCTCGACCGCCGCTTGCAACGCGGCGAGCGGCGAGCGCAGATCGTGGCTCACCGAGGCGAAGAAGCGCCGCCTCGCCTCCTCGTCTCGTTCCCGTTCCTCGTCGAGGGCGGCGAGCTGGCCGGCCATGGCATCGACGGCGGCTGCGGTGGCCCCCACTTCGTCGGCGCGCTCGACGCCGGTGCGGGCCTGCAAGTCGCCGGCGGCAATGGCCGCCGCGGTCTCCTGGACCCTGGCCAGGTCCTCGGTCCACGGCCGCGCCACGGAAACCGCGAAGCTCAGCCCTGCGATCAACCCGAGGCCGAGCACCACGAGCAGCAGCTCCGTGTCGTGCGCCGAGAAGAACATGCGCTGAGCGGCGACGAGCGCGCCGATGATGACGATGAGCACGGCGGTGGTGATCGAGGCAATGAGCGTGGTGCGCAGCGCTCCCGCCCGGCGGGCGATCCTCGGCAGGAGCCAGGCGGCGAGGGCGGAAATCGCCACCATGCCGAGCAAGATGCCGAGCAGCTCGAATCGATCAGATCCTGTGGGTTGCATCGCCACCTCGAAGAGGGCGATGCCGAGGACGATTGCGCCGATGGCGAGGGCGAGGATCCTCATGGCTCGAACCGGTACCCGATCCCGCGCACCGTGGTTATCCACCGCGGGGCGTCTGGATCCTTCTCGATCTTCTGGCGGAGCCTGGCCACGTGCACGGTCACGGTCGACGGGTCCTGGTAGTCGGGCGATGAGTCCCAGACCCGGTCGAGGAGGTGGGCGCGAGAGCGGGCCATGCGGGGGGAGGCCGCCAGGTAGGCGAGCAGGTCGAACTCCTTCGGGGTCAGCTCTACCAGGGCACCATCGACCTCCACCTCCCGGCTGGAACCGTCGATGACCAGGCCGTCGAACTCGAGGCGACCCGCCGGAGGCGACGTGGTGGTGCGGCGCAGCACGGATCGCACCCTGGCCATCACCTCTCGGGGCGAGAACGGCTTGACCACGTAGTCGTCGGCCCCGAGCTCGAGACCGATCACCCGGTCCGGCTCCTCGGTGCGGGCGGTGAGCAGGATCACCGGGACCGCGCTCTGCTTGCGCAGCTGGGTGAGCACCGTGAACCCGTCGACCTCCGGGAGCATCACGTCGAGCACGATGAGGTCGGGCTTGGTGCTCGCTGCCAGCTGGAGCGCCTCGTTCCCGTCGGCGGCCTCGTTGACGACGAAGCCGTCCCGCTCCAGGTAGCGGACCAGGACCTCGCGCACCATGGGCTCGTCGTCCACGACGAGGATGCGCCGTACCGATCCGTTGCCGTTTGGTGGCACGGCCTCACTGTACGACCAGGCGCCCACAAGGCTGCCTCCGGTGGAGCCCACTCGAGTCCTTCCTGACAGGGTCGGTGGGGAAACGAGTCAGCGCACCCGGCTGTTCCAGGCCAGACCAGAGTTCACCGAATGTTCAGAAGTGCTCAATACTCAGTACTGGCCCTATGGAGCTCCGCCGCCGAGCCAGCGGAGGAAGCGGTCGACGGATTCCCGGCTCCTTCCCGCGGTCGAGTCCCCGGCCTTCTCCAGCACCATCCAGTAATCGTCTGCGGCGGCAGCGAGCTCGTCGCGCGTCCAGGGGCCGCCGCGGCTCTTGTCGGCGCCGCGCAACATGGCCAGGGCATCCTCTACGGAGAACCGGCCCGCGGTCACCTCGCGTCCCACGACCACGCCGCCGACACCGAGGTTGACGAGTTCCCGCAGGTCGTCGAGGTCGCGTACCCCGCCGGCGGCGATGACTTCCTCGTCGACGATCTGGGTGGCGGTACGCAAGGCTTCGAAATTCGGCGGGTCCTCGAGGGCATTGCGGCCCACCTCGGCGATCATGTAGCCGGCGGCTCCCGCCGAGGACAGTTCGATCAGGGTCTCTTCCAGGTACATGCCCGTGCCCTCGGTCCACCCCTGGGTGACGAGCTCCTGGTCTTTGGTGATGTCGAGGCTGACCACGATCTTGCCCGGATGCTCCCGGCAGATCTCCCAGAAGAGGACCTGGTCGACGAGGGCGAGTGTTCCCACCACGACGCGCCAGGCGCCAACATCGAGGAGGCGGTCGATCTCGAGACGCGATCTGCCACCACCGCCCACCTGCACCGGGATGTCGAGCTCGGCGATGAGCTCTCTGATCAAGGGCCGGTTCCGGTAATCACCGTGAATGGCGGCGTTCAGGTCGACCACATGGAGACGATCGGCGCCTTGCTTCACCCAACCCCGGGCGCGGCTCACCGGATCTGCGTCGAGATGGATGACCTCGTCGAGCGTCCCATGAGGTAGCCGAACCGCGGCGCCGTCGAGGATGTTGACCCGTGCGTACAGCTGCATGGGCCGAGGGTAGCTGACAGCCGGTAGCTGGTAGCTGGAAGCTATGTTCGCCTCGTGCACATCGGAGCATTCATCCCGCAAGGCTGGCGGCTCGACCTGGTCGGCATCGAGCGCGACGACCAATGGCCGACCA
>CAYQZO010000185.1:256-4497 GCA_964421925.1 uncultured Acidimicrobiaceae bacterium | reverse complement strand
CCGCCGCCGCCAAGATCGCCGCCCCCGAGGGTGCCGGGGTCATGATCGCCCCCACCCCGACCGACATGGGCGCCGCCATGGAACAGGCCCTCGGCGATTGAGGGCCAGCTTGCGAACCCAGGGTTCGCAAGCTGCTATGTGACGCTGTCGGCCCCGAGAACGCACGGTTCGGCGGTCGAGGACGGCTCCTAACCCCGGTTCACGTTGCCCGACCCGTTGATCTGTTCGTCGACGACCGGGCTGCCCAGGTAGGTGACGTTGCCGGAACCGTTGATGGTGATCGCCAGCTGGTTGGTGACGTTGACCGTCGCGTTGCCGCTGCCGTTGATCTCCACCGTGCCCACCGCCGCCACCAGGCCGGTGGTATCGACGTCGCCGGAGCCGTTGACCTCGACGTCGAGCTCGGTGCTCGTCCCCACGGGCACCACGTTCCCGGAGCCGTCGATCTGCACGCTGAACGAGTCGGTGTCGATCCCGGTGGCGTCGACGTCCCCGCTCCCTTCGATGGTGACCTTGGTCAGCTCGGCTGCGGTGATGGTGTAGGTGATCCCCCGGGTTGTGGTGTAGGAGCGTGACGAGCCAAGCTCGAGGCGGCCGTTGACCACGTCGGTGGTGAGGATCGGCATGATGTTGTCTTCGGCCTCGATCTGCAGCGACTCGGTCCCGGTCACGGTGACGATCACCTCGCCGCTCCCAAACACCACGATCTCGTCGAAGCCGCTCACCTCCCGGGTCTCCGTGATGACGACACCGGATCCCTGGACCCCGGGCCCGATGTTGATGGTGCAGCCGGCGAGCACCACGACGGCGAGCACGACGAGCGCGGTCGACGGACGAACAGCCATGGCTTCCCCTCCTTTTCTCAACCGAGCGTAGGACGGGGCCCGGTCGTGCCACCAGGGCCGGATGGCCGGTCGACGCCGTAACATCGGGCGCCGATGACCGAGCCCACGCCAATCGCCGTTCTCGTCTCCGGGAGCGGCAGCAACCTGCAGGCCATCATCGACGCCTCCCGGGAACCAGGCTACGCGGCCAGGGTGGTCGCCGTGATCTCGGATCGGCACGACGTCAAGGCGCTCGACCGCGCCGCCGCCGCCGGCATCGCCGCCGAGGTCGTCGACTGGGACGACTTCGACACGCGCCACGATTTCACCGCGGCTGTCTGCGACGTCGCCGAGCGCCACGGCGCCGCCGTCTTCGTGCTCGCCGGGTTCATGCGCATCCTCGCCCCGGTTGCCATCGATCGCTTCCCGGACCGGATCATCAACATCCACCCGGCCCTGCTTCCTTCGTTTCCCGGCGCCCACGCGGTGCGGGATGCCCTCGCCCACGGGGTGAAAGTGACCGGGGTCACCATCCACATCGTCGACGAAGAGGTCGACCACGGGCCGATCATCTACCAGGAGGCGATCCCGGTGCTGCCCGACGACGACGAGCCCACGTTGCACGCCCGCATCCAGGAGGTGGAGCACCGGGTGTATCCGGGAGTCGTCGACGCCTTCGTCAAGGGGATGATCGAGTGACCCGGATCCCGGTCACGCGCGCCCTCGTCTCGGTGTCCGACAAGACCGGGCTGGTGGACTTCGCCCGGCGCCTCGATGCCGCCGGTGTGGAGATCTTGTCCTCGGGGGGCACGGCCCGTCATCTCGCCGATGCCGGCATCCCGGTGACCGAGGTGGCCGAGGTCACCGGCGCCCCCGAGATGCTCGGCGGCCGGGTGAAGACCCTGCACCCCAACATCCACGGAGCGATCCTCGCCGAGCTGGACGACGAGCAGCACCGAGCGGATCTAGAGGCCCGGGGGATTGAGCCCATCCAGCTGGTGGTGGCCGGCCTCTACCCATTTGAGGACGACCCGTCGATCGAGCACATCGACATCGGTGGACCGACCATGATCCGGGCGGCCGCAAAGAACCATCGCTGGGTCGGCATCGTGGTGTCACCCGATCGCTATGACGAGGTCGCCGCAGCCGTCGAAGCCGGCGGACTCGACGAAAACCTCCGCTTAGAGCTTGCACGAGACGCCTTCTCTCGGACCGCGGCGTACGAGAACGCCATTGCGGGCTGGTTCGGCGCGCTTCCGACCATGGAGCATGCCAGGACGCTTCGCTACGGCGAGAACCCGCACCAGTCGGCGGCGCTGTACGCCGAGCGCGGCGCAGACGGCTGGTGGCAGCACGCAAAGCAACTCCAGGGCAAGGAGATGTCGTTCAACAACTACGCCGACACCGAGGCAGCCTGGCGACTCGCCGCCGACCTCCCCGGCATCGGAGCGGTGGTGGTCAAGCACGCCAACCCATCCGGCGCCGCCGTCGGCGAGGACGCGCTGAGCGCGTTTCGGGCGGCATGGGAATGCGATCCGGTGTCAGGGTTCGGTGGAGTCATTGCTCTCAATGCCCCCCTCGACTCTGGGACTGCCGACGCCATCATCGAGAACTTCGTCGAGGTGGTGATCGCCCCTTCGGTCGACCCGGCGGCCGCAGAGGTGCTGGCGACCAAGAAGAACCTGCGGGTGCTGGAGGCGCCCTTTGCCTCGACGACCGATCTGGACGTTCGTCGCCTCGACGGCGGCTACCTGGTGCAGGAGCGGGACACGGTCGGGGTGGGCGCCTGGGAGGTCGCCAGCGACCGGATACCGACCGACCGGGAACTCGGCGAGCTCCGTCTGGCCTGGATCGTGGCTGCCCACACCAAGTCCAATGCCATCGTGATCGTCAAAGACCGTGCCGCCGTCGGGGTCGGCGCCGGTGACCAGAGCCGGGTCGGCGCTGCCGAACGGGCCCTGGTCCGGGCCGGAGAGCGCAGCCAGGGAGCGGTGGCCGCCAGCGATGGGTTCTTCCCCTTCCGCGACGGCATCGACCGCCTGGCCGAGGCCGGGATCACTGCCATCGTTGAGCCGGGCGGGTCGGTCAAGGACGAAGAGGTGATCGCCGCCGCCGACGAGCACGGGGTGGCCCTGCTCTTCACCGGGAGGAGGCACTTCCTGCATTGAGCGCCATGATCCTCTCCGGACGAGACACCGCAGCGGTGGTGCGCGCCGAGGTGGCCGAGCGGGTCGCCGCCCTCGACGGCGACGTCGGGCTCGCCACCGTCATGGTGGGGGACAACCCGGCTTCCGAGATCTACGTGCGCAACAAGCACCGGGCCGCCGAGAAGGCCGGCATGGTGTCGGTCGATCTCCACCTTGCGGAGACCGCTACCCAGGAGGAGGTCGAAGCGGCCATCCGCGAGCTCAACGCCGACGACCGGGTCAGCGGGATGATCCTGCAGCTCCCGCTCCCCGGGGACCTCGACGGGGAGGCCGCAGTGGAGGTGATCGACCCGGGCAAGGATGCCGACGGGCTCCACCCGTTCAACCTCGGGCTCCTGGTGCAGGGCCGGCCGGGGCCGTTACCGGCGACGCCGGGCGGCATCATGCGAATACTCGACCACTACGACATCGAGACCGCCGGCAAGACCGCGGCGGTGGTGGGTCGGTCCTTCCTGGTGGGCCGGCCCATGGCGCTGCTCCTCGGGCAAAAGGGAACCGACGCCACCGTGATCCAGGCCCATTCACGGACCCCGGACCTCGCCGCGGTCTGCCGCCGGGCCGACATCCTGGTGGCGGCGGTGGGTCGGGCCGAGATGATCACCGCCGACTTCGTCAAACCGGGGGCGGCGGTGATCGACGTCGGCATCAACCGCAGCGAGGCAGGCCTGGTCGGCGATGTTGCCTTCGCCGAGGTCGCCGAGGTCGCTGGCGCGATCACGCCGGTGCCGGGCGGCGTCGGTCCCATGACCATCGCCTCTCTCCTGTCCAACACCGTCGCTCTGGCCGAGGCGCGGCTGCGAGCCCAGGGCTCGTAGCCGCGTATGTCATGCTGCGAGCCCAGGGCTCGCAGCCGCGCGGACCCCGTACAATCCCGGTACCGCAGACCGCAGAGGAGACGCCGCCATGGCCGAGAAGATCACGATGGGTCCCGACGGCCTCGTCGTTCCCGACGACCCGATCATCCCCTTCATCGAGGGTGACGGGATCGGTCCCGACATCTGGGCGGCGGCGGTGCGGGTGTTCGACGCCGCCGTGGCCAAGGCCTACGACGGGGAGCGCGAGGTTGCGTGGCAAGAGATCCTGGCCGGCGAGAAGGCCTTCACCGCGACGGGGGAGTGGCTTCCCGACGACACCGTGGACGCCTTCCGGGAGTACCTGGTGGGGATCAAGGGGCCGCTCACGACCCCGGTGGGCGGGGGCATCCGCTCGC
>CAYQZO010000185.1:0-246 GCA_964421925.1 uncultured Acidimicrobiaceae bacterium | reverse complement strand
AACGTCGCCATCCGCCAGATCCTCAATCTGTACGTGTGCCTGCGCCCGGTGCGCTGGTATGTCGGGGTCCCCTCCCCGGTGAAGCACCCCGAGCTCGTCGACATGGTCATCTTCAGGGAGAACACCGAGGACGTGTATGCGGGCAAGGAGCTCGAGGCCGAGACCGAAGAGGTGAAGAAGCTGATCGCGTTCCTTGCCGAGGAGTACGGCTGTGACATCAACGCCGATTCGGGCATCGGTCTCAAG
>CAYQZO010000184.1:0-4513 GCA_964421925.1 uncultured Acidimicrobiaceae bacterium | reverse complement strand
GCGACGCCCTGCGCGAGCTGCGGCACGAGGTCACGGTCGATCCCGCAGTCGCCGCCGGAGCGCGCCGCGCCGTGGAACGGATGCTGGCGGTGGCAGCGTGACCATGGAACTCCATCGAGTCGGTCCGATCGTGGTCGGATCCGGAATCTCCGGGCTCTCCACCGCGCTCGGGCTGCAGGGCGCGCTCGTGATCACGTCCGGGGAGCTGCATTCGGGATCGTCCCACCTCGCTCAGGGAGGCATCGCCGCCGCCATCGGGGAAGGCGACTCTGCGGCTGCCCACGCCGTGGACACCGTTGCGGTCTCGGCCGGCATCGCCGACCCGGGGGTCGTGGCCCTCGTCACCACGGCGGCCCCCGATCGCATCGCCTGGCTGGCGGCGCTCGGCGCCCGCTTCGACCCGGCGCTCGGGCGAGAGGCGGGGCACTCCGCCCGGCGCATCGTCCACGCCAACGGCGACGCCACGGGCGCCGAGGTCATGCGCGCCCTCGAAGCAGCGGTGCGCACCCGGGACGACATCACCGTGCGGGGCCGCGAGCAGATGGTCGACCTCATCCTCGATGGCGACCGGGTGGTCGGGGTGCTCACCCTCGACCGGACCGGATCGTTCCGGGCGTACCTCGGCACCGCCGTCGTCCTCGCCACCGGCGGTATCGGCCGCCTCTACGCCAGGACGACGAACCCGCCGGAGGTTGCCGCCGCAGGACTCGCCGCGGCGGCCCGCGCCGGGGCGACGCTCGCCGACCTGGAGTTCGTGCAGTTCCACCCCACCGCCCTTGCCGGAACAGAGGATCCGGCACCGCTCCTCACCGAAGCGCTTCGCGGTGACGGCGCAGTCCTCGTCGACGACGAGGGAAGGCGGTTCGTCGACGAGCTCGCACCCCGCGACGTCGTCGCCCGGGCTATCTGGGACCAGATAGCCGCCGGAAACCGCGTCTACCTCGACGCCACCACCGCCATCGGGGGCGCCTACCCCGAGCGCTTCCCGACCGTATGGGATCATGCGGTCGCCGCCGGTCTCGACGCCCGGACCCAGCCCATCCCCATCGAACCGGCCGAGCACTACCACATGGGCGGGGTAGCCACCGACGTCGACGGGCACACGTCTCGACCCGGGTTGTGGGCTGCCGGCGAGGTGGCCAGCACCGGGCTGCACGGCGCCAACCGGCTCGCCTCCAACTCCCTGCTCGAAGGGCTCGCCCTTGGTGCCCGGGTGGCGGTGTCGATCGCGTCCGCAACGACACCTCCGGCGCCGCAGTCACCCGTGGTTCCCGCCACCGCGTTCGCCGTGGAGCCGAGCGTGGACCGCTTCGGAGAAGACCGCATCCGGACCACGATGTGGGAGCAGGTAGGAATCGTGCGCAGCGAGGCGTCCCTTCGCCGCGCCGCCCGACGGCTCCGATCCCTCCCGCAGCCCTCGTCGCTGATCACGCGCAACCTCCGCGACGCCGGGAGGCTCGTGACCGAGGCCGCCCTCGCCAGGAGGGAGAGCCGGGGCGCCCACTACCGCTCCGACTACCCGGAGCCCGACCCGAGCCTTGCCGTGCGCTCCCTGGTCACACCGGCTCGAAGCGACGCGATCCCCATCCGGCCGGCGGTGGCGGCATGACGCTCCCCCCGGGCACCGACGACCTGATCGAGCGGGCGCTCGCCGAGGACCTGGGCACGGCCGGCGACCTGACCACCGCAGCCGTCGTTCCCGTCGATGCCCGCACCACGGCGCGCATCGTCGCCCGCCACGAAGGCCGGATCGCCGGTTTGGAGGTCGCGCTGCGGGTGTTCACCACCCTCGACGACTCGGTGGAAGCCCGGATCCTGCTGTCCGACGGAAGCGACGTCCACCCCGGCGACACCATCGCCGAGCTGACCGGGCCAACACGAGCGCTGCTCACCGGTGAGCGAGTGGCGCTCAACCTGCTCGGCCACCTCTCCGGCGTGGCGACCGCCACCCGCGACCTGGTTGCGCTCGTTGCCGGCACCGGCACCCGGGTCGCCGACACCCGCAAGACGCTCCCCGGTCTGCGCGCCCTCGAGAAGGAGGCGGTCCGCATCGGCGGCGGCATCAACCACCGATTCGGGCTCTACGACGCGGTGATGATCAAGGACAACCACATTGCCGCGGTGGGTTCCATCACCGATGCGGTGAAGCTTGCCCGGGACCGGGTGGGCCACACCGTGATCGTGGAGGTGGAAGCCGACACTCCGGACCAGGCGGCCGAAGCGGTCGCCGCCGGTGCCGACGTGGTACTGCTCGACAACATGGACCTCGACACGATGCGGGCCGCGGTGAAGCTGATCGGAGGCCGAGCCATCGTTGAGGCGTCGGGCGGCATCGACGCCGACACCATCGGTGCCGTCGCCGCAACCGGGGTCGACGTCATCTCGGTGGGCGCGATCACCCACTCGGCCTCGTCACTCGACGTCGGTCTCGACTTCTGAGGCAACACCGAACCACTCGAAGTGGCCGAAGTCCGGGTCGCTCCACAGGTGCCCGGAGAGGACCTCCTGGTCGAGCATCGCCTGGATCAGGGCCGAGTGGGTCGCCGAGCCTCGCCGGTCTCCGCCGTCGAAGCCGAAGTTGAGGTCGACGGCAACGCCCCAGGCGTGTCGGGACAGGTCCTTGCGCCCTCGTATGAAGCGGGCGTTCCAGCAGCCGTGGAAGCGCCTCGGGTCGATGACGTCGTCGTTGCCCTCGTGGACGAGCTCGGTCATCACGTTGCGCAGCATGGCGGCGAACTCGCGATGGCAGGGGAACGACCCGAGCAACGGCATCGGGTCGCTCACGATGTTCGCTTTGACCCATGCCGGGTCGATGGTGATGGTCCCGCCTCCGTCCTCGTGATAAGCGAACTCGCCGAAGCGCCGCTTGATGGCGATCTGGCTTGCCACGGCATCGGCGTGGCGGAAGGTGTCCACCTCGTCCCGGCTGCGAACCCGCACGGTCTCGTCGACGAGGTTGTTGACCCGGTACTCGAGCAGTGCAGCGGATCCGTCGTAGAGCACGAGCGCGTACCGCTCGTTCTCGATGCGGAGCAGGTCGCCGCCGGCGACGGACACCGCAGCTTCGGCGGAGCCGATCCACTCGTCGGCAACGACCCCGATCACCGTGAAGGTTCGACCGCCGTTGAAGCGGAGGGTGCCGCCGATGCCGATGCGGCGGAACTCGGCCGAGGAACGGGAAAGCACCGCCTGGTCCGGGCCGAGGGCAGAGAGCACCCTCGCAACCTCGGCGGGTACGAAGCGGTTGTGGGCCTCGGCGTCGATGGCGTGCACCTCGAGCGGAATGATGTAGCCGGACGGCGCCCGGTCGACGAGGGCCCCGTAGACGTCCCTGGTCTCCACCAGCGGCTCCGTACCCACCCGCACCGACGACACCATCTCGACGCCGTCGAGGGCCTCGACCGCTTCGGTCAACCCGTCCGGCATCCTGGCGGTGACCGAGATCACGTACCACTCCGGAGGCCGGGGAACGAAGGCAGGCACCTTCTCCTCGGCGGCCCACACCGGAGAGGCGACCCCGGTGATCGCCAGAACGAGCGAAATGACGAAAGCGACGGATCTCTGCGTCATGTTTCTAGGTATCGGTGCGGTCTTGGCCTCGCACAATGCGCTTTCTCAGCACAAAGGGAAGCAGACCGAACACGAGAATCCAGGCAATCGTGGTGACTTCCACCACCCGTCGCTGTGCCGTGGACCCCGGATCGACGACTCCGATGGCGGCGAGGAACTCTCCAAGCAGCAGGGCGAAGAGGAGGGCGATGGTGGCCGAGGCGAGCAACCACCCCAGGTAGGCGACCACCAGTTTCCACGCCGGGACCTGATCACTCATAGCTCACACACGCTTGCTGCTAGCTGATAGCTGACAGCTAATTGGCAAACATCACCGCCTGCCGCTTGGCCCAGCGGCCGGCCACCCGCATGTAGGCGTCGCGGGCTGCGGCGCCATCGCCCCGCTCGAGCGCTTCGAGGCTCTCCCTGACCTCGGCGGCGGACTCGTCGAAGGTGAGCTCCGCATCCGGGATGTCGTCCGCCACCGACCCATAGTCGAGCTCGAGCATCGAGCCCGTGGGGAAGCGCACGATCCACTGCTCCAGGTCGCGCACCTGGTCGACGATCTGGTCGGCGAAGCCGACCGCATCCAGCACGCCGGCGGCCCAGCGCACCCGATCGGCTGCCTCACCGAGACCGGTGCGATATCGAATGGACAAACCCTGCGGCGTCTCCACGAGCTCCCGCTCCGAGGGGCTGAACGCGCCGAACCAGCGCAGCGGAACGTGCCACGGCGACGCCAGGATGTGGCTCCGGGAATTGGCGGTTCGCCGCGATTCCAGCTCGTGGGTGAGCGCTGCGCGCTCGTCGTCGCTGAGCATGGCGAGGTTGGGGACCATGCCGGAGAACGCAAGGATCCCCTCGATCATGCGCAGCCGGGGGTGACGCGGGCAGAGATACCTGGAACCGTTCCACTCGGCGACGAAGGCATCGGCCTCGGTTGGTTCGCTCCACAGGAAGCGGT
>CAYQZO010000183.1:0-4513 GCA_964421925.1 uncultured Acidimicrobiaceae bacterium | reverse complement strand
CGATGTAGCGGATCGGTTTGTCCCGCACCGCAGGAAACACCGGGTCCTCGAAGCGGGCGTCGTGGCTGAGCAGCACCACATAGGTCCGCCGGTCGGGCTCGACCTGCTCGAACGCTTGGTCGGGCCATTCCGGGATCAGCTGGTCGACGTCGGGGAAGCGTTCCTTGGTGGCCCACGTCTTGCGGGCGTCCGAGACCACGACCCGGAAACCGAGCTCGCGCGCCATCCGGGACAGGGGCTGGGCGACGTGGCCCGCACCGAAGACGAGGAGCAGCGGCTGGGGGGCCACGGTCTCGATGTAGATCTCCCGATCTCCGTATTCGAGGGTGCGGCTCTGCTCGTTTTCCATGAGCTGGCGGGCGTCGGCGAGGACATCCTCGACCGCATCGGCGGGCAGCTCGCCTGCGATCAGGCCGTCGTCGGCGTCGATGACCGCCTTCATCCCGGTATCCGGGCCGGACACGACGGTCGCCGCGGCACCGAGGCGCTCCTGTTTGATCAATTCGCGCAGCGCGGCGACGACCGACATCACACCTTCTCGATGAAGACCTGGATGGTTCCGCCGCAGGTCAGGCCGACCTCGAAGGCGTCCTCATCGGCGATCCCGTACGTGACCAGGCGGGGCTCGCCGGTGGCGAGCACCTCCTGGGCGTGGAGATAGACATCGTTCTCCACGCACCCACCGGAGACCGATCCTTCCATATCACCGTGGGACGAGACCAGGAACTTGGCGCCCTCCGGCCGCGGCGCCGAGCCGATGACGCGCACCACGGTGGCGGTGGCGACCTCCTTGCCCTGCGACGTCCATTTGTCGACGATGTCCAGCTCTTCGACCTTCACGGTGCCGACTCTATCCGCTGGAAATCGCGTGCGGCACGCGTGCCACGCCGCGAGTCGAGCGCTTGGGCACCGCCTCGAGCAATCTCACGACGGCGCTCAGGTCGGCCAGCGTCCCGACCGGCAGGAAGTCGTCCACGTAGGGGAGTGCGGCTCGCATCCCTCTGGTCTCGGGGGCGAAGCCGGCGCGGCCCGCCAGCGGGTTGAGCCAGACGACGCGGTGGACGCTCCTGGCGAAGGTGGCCATCTCCCGGCGCAGGAGGTCGGGGTCGCCGCGATCCCACCCGTCGGAGATGAGCAACGCCACCGGGCCTCCTCGCACCACGCGGCGGCTCCAGTTCTTGTTGAAGTCGGCGAGGGCCTCCCCGATCAGGGTTCCGCTCGACCAGTCGTGGACGGCGTCGCCTACCCGGCCCAACGCGACCTTGGGGTCGCGATGGGCGAGCTCGCGGGTGATGCGGTGCAGGTTGGTGGAGAAGACGAAGGCCTCCACCTTGCCGAGGCGCCCCCTGGCGGCGTGGATGAAGTAGAGGAGCATCTCCGTGTAGCGCTCCATGGACCCGCTGACATCGGCGATGACGAGCAGGGGCCGGCGCCGGTGGCGCGGTGCCGTCATCGACAGGGGCATGAGGTCGCCGGACGGCCCGGTCATCTGGCGCAGGGTCCGGCGCAGGTCCGGTCGCGTCCCCGACCGGGACGCCTTCCAGCGACGGCTGCGGGCGTCGGCGGGTTGCCACACCATGCGGGCAATGAGCCGCTGCACCTCGTTGTACTCGGCGGGGGAGAGGTCGGTGAAGTCGCGCTGGGCCAGACGGGTGATCGAGCTGGCTCCCAGCTGCTCTTCGAGGTCGACCTCGTCATCGCCGCCCCCGGTGTCGGCGGCCACCGTGGTCGGTGTGATCAGGTGCATGCGGGGGTGGGCGTGAACCTTGAGCTCGATCGGCTCGGGCGGCACCCAGCGGTGGCCCTTGCCGAAGAAGAGATCGAAGGCCTGGTCGAAGAGCGGGATCTCATCGGGTCGGGCCACGACGACGGCTCGCAGCGCGTAGTAGGTGTCGAGGCGGTTCGCCAGCCCGACGGCCTCGATCGCCTCCACCATCGCCACCGTGGTCTCCGGCGTCCCCCGCAGGCCCTGGGCGCGAAGCAACCGGGTGAAGTGGACCAGGTTGTGGGTGAAGGCGTCGGACACCGTCTACGCGGGCACGAGCAGCCGCTCGGTCCCGAGGGTGCGCACCCGCTCGATGTCCTCCTGGTACTTGAGGATGACCCCGAGGGTGTCCTCCACCACCTCCGGGTCGAGCCGCTCGGTACCGAGCACCTTCAACGCTTGCGCCCAGTCCAGGGTCTCGGCGACACCGGGCGGCTTGAACAGATCCATGGTGCGCAGGTGCTCCATGGCGCGGGCCAGGTCGGCGGCGAGCGCCTCGGGGACTTCGGGCACCTTGCGCCGGACGATGGCCACCTCCCGCTCGAAGTTCGGGTAGTCGATCCAGTGGTAGATGCAGCGCCGCTTCAGGGCGTCGTGGATCTCCCGCGTGCGGTTCGACGTGAGCACCACCACCGGAGGCTCTTCGGCGGTGATGGTCCCGATCTCGGGGATCGTCACCTGGAAGTCGGAGAGCAGCTCCAGCAGGTAGGCCTCGAACTCCTCATCGGCGCGGTCGAGCTCGTCGATGAGCAGCACCGGGCGCCTTCCCGTCGCCGACGCCTCGACCGCCTGGAGCAGGGGCCGGGCGACCAGGTAGTCCCGGGACATGATGTCGTCGGCGTCGGCGTGGTCCCCGCTCGCCTCCACCAGCCGGATGGCGAGCATCTGCTTCGGGTAGTCCCACTCGTACACGGCGTGGTTGACGTCGAGGCCCTCGTAGCACTGCAGCCGGATCAGGTTGGTGCCGAGGATGGCGGCGAGCACCTTGGACACCTCGGTCTTGCCGACCCCCGCCTCGCCTTCCAGGAACAGCGGCTTGCCGAGCTGCAGGGCGAGGTGGATGGCGACGGCCAGGGGCCGGTCGGGCAGGTAACGCTGCTCTTCGAGGGACGCGGTCACCGCATCGATGGAGTCCAGCATGGCGCCACCATAGGAGATGGATCCCACCACCGTGACCGCTGCGTAGTCTCGGCGGGAGCGCATGCCATCGAGGAGGCACCATGGAGAGTCGAGCCGCATCCACCTGGGAAGGCGACCTGGCGACCGGGAGCGGGACGACCATGCTGCAGAGCGGTGTCGCCGGACCGCTTCCGGTGAGCTGGCCGAGCCGGACCGAGGCCCCGGAGGGCCGGACCAGCCCCGAAGAGCTCATCGCCGCAGCCCACGCCGCCTGCTTCAACATGGCGCTGTCGGCAGGGCTCTCCGGGGGAGGGAACCCGCCGTCCCGCCTGGAAACGGACGCAACGGCCACCTTCGAGAAGACCGACGCCGGGTGGCGCCTCACCACGATGGCGCTCTCGGTGACGGGCGACGTGCCGGGCATCTCCGACGACGCCTTTCAGGAGGCCGCAGCCGCCGCCAAGGAGGGCTGTCCGGTCTCCAACGCCCTCGCCGGCAACGTGGAGATCAGCGTGGAGGCGGCGCTCGCCTGACGGTCAGCCGAACCGGTAACCCACCGAGCGCACCGTGGTGATCCACGAGGAGCGCTCTTCGCCGAGCTTGGCCCGCAGGCGGCGCACGTGGACGTCGACGGTGCGGGAGCCGCCGAAGTAGTCGTAGCCCCACACCTTGGAGAGGATCTGCTCCCGGCTCCACACCTTGTTGGGATGCTCCACGAAGAAGCGAAGCAGCTCGTACTCCATGAAGGTCAGGTCCCGGGTCGCCCCACCCACCGTCGCCTGGTAGGTGGCGGTGTTGAGCTCGAGGTCGCGGAAGCGCAGCACGGGATCCACGTCCTCGACGGCGCTCGCACCCGATAGCCGCTCCAACCGGACGCGCAGCTCGGCCGGGTCGATCGGGGTGAGCACGAAGTCGTCGAACCCCGCAGCGTCCTCCAGATCGCCGGTGTGGGTGCGGTCGACGACGACCAGGACCGGCGCGGCCTGGTCCTCGCGCAGCTTCCTAGCGATGGCCATGGACAGGCCCGGGTCATCGCCGAGGTCGATGATCGCCGCCGACCAGCCGTTCTCCGGCTCGCGCCTTGCGGCGTCGGCGACGTCGGCGACCGGGACCGGCTGGTAGCCGCTGCTCAGGATGGCGCTGGTGAGCGCAGCCGACGGGCTCTCCGGGTAGACGGCGACAAACATCGTTACAGCACCGGGAGGTACTCCTCGAGCTCGTACTTGGACACGTGGCCGTCGTAGCGAGCCCACTCCCGGTGCTTGTTGCGGAGGAACCATTCGAACAGGTGGTCGCCGAGGGTCCGCTGGACCAGCTCGGAGGCCTCCATCGCCGCCAGCGCTTCGGCAAGGTTCTGGGGGAGCCGGCGCACGCCGGCTCGGCGCCGCTCCTCGTCGGACATGCGGAACACGTCGGCGCCCATCTCGGGTGGGAGCTCGTAGTTGTTCTCGATGCCGGCGAGGCCGGCGGCCAGGATCACCGAGAAAGCCAGGTAGGGGTTGCACGCCGGGTCCGGGGAGCGGTACTCGATCCGCGTGGAGTCGGCCTTCCCCTTCTTGGCCATGGGCACCCGGACGAGCGCGGTCTGGTCGTTGCGGGCCCAGGTCTCGTAGATGGGAGCGTCGAAGC
>CAYQZO010000182.1:0-4559 GCA_964421925.1 uncultured Acidimicrobiaceae bacterium | reverse complement strand
GGCATCGAGCCGCCCCCACGGTTGACCGACCGGACCGTCGGGTGGTGAAGATCATCCCGGAGTCTGAGATGCCTACGGCTGAATCTCAGTACCTGCAGGTGGACTCGAGCCGATTAGCGATCCGACCATCGTCGAGTTCCGGTGGGGCCCCGACACGTGTCGGGGCCCCAGCTCGCCGTGACGGGCGGTACCGTCGCGTCGCCGATCCGGTCAGAACGTGTCCGGGAAGGGCGGGAAGACCTCTGAGGCCGGGGTGTTTCCCGGCGCCTCGGCGGCTTCCTCGCTGACAACCGGACACAGCACCACCATGCCGAGTTGGCCGATGGTCACCAGACCGTCTGCCTGCGCACCCAGGATGTCCTCGACGTCGTCGAAGAGCGCCTCCGGGTAGTGCGCCGACACGTACGGGGATGCCAGGATGTCGGCGAGGGTGACGCCCTCGGCCGTGTTCACCAGGTTGATGTTCCAGTGCGGCGTGTAACCCGCCTCACCGGGGATGAACTCGGCGACGTTGGCCTGATACTGCCGGTTGCCTCCGATCAGATAGAGATCATTGCCACCGCGGGCGGTGACTCCCTCTTCCGGTCCGAGGTCCAGGTAGTAGATCTCCTCGCCTTCGTACCAGCCGTTCGCCGTGACTACACCTCCCTTCCCGAGCGCGGGCACCGCGAAGAACGCCAGCGCCACCATCGACACCAGTGTCATGAACAAGACCCTGCGACCCATTGCGCGCCTCCTTCCAACCGCGTGCGATGACGTGGGGCACATCGCCGCCGTCACACACGCCACTCCGTCCCTGCCATCCTTTCCACCGTTTCGATGGCCTTTGAGGGCCGGAGGTCCTCTGCGCACTGCCCATGAGGGCGACCTCTCGGACGCAGTCCCGACGCCTCCGGGCGATTACTCGACCAGGCCTGCTCGCAGCGCGGCGGCCACTGCTTCCACGCGATTCGAGACGTCGAGCTGCGCGTAGATCGTCCGCAGGTGGTACTTGACCGTGGTCGGCGAGATGCCGAGCTGTTTGGCGACCTGCTTGTTCCGGAGACCCTCCGCCACTAAGTGGAGAATCCTCAGCTGCTGGGACGACAGTCGCTCGGAGGCCTTCGCCGCCGGGTCGACGAGAACACTGGCCCACTCCGTCTGCAGATAGCGTTCACCTCGATCCACCCTGCTCAGGGCGGCAAGGAACTCATGGATACGAGCGCTCGTCAGCAGGTATCCCGCGGCGTTCAGCTCCAGGGCCTTGGCCAGGAGGATGTGGTCCTGTGTCGCGGCGAGGACGATGACCGGCAAGGCGGGAGCGATCTGGCGCACCCTGTCCACGGCACCGAGATCGGCTGGATTCTCCCAACAGAACACGATTGCATCTGCTTCGACGTCCTGGAGAACGCTCAACAACTCCGTGGCGTCATCCGCTTCGGCAACGACGGTGACCCAGTCGACCTCGGCGCATGCCGACCTCAGTCCGAGCCGGTACACCTCGTCCCCGTTGGCGATGATCACACGCATCGTGGGTATCACAACATCACGAAGACGCCATGAGTTTCTCAACATCCGGTGAACAGCGTCGGCGGGCCGGTCGCCGTCTTGTTCGCCGCTTCCTGCACGGCCGGCGAAGCCGCACTCGCCGTCGGGCATTTCTCCGCACCGGACACGTCCGATTCGCTAGGTTCCCGACCGCACGATGTCGGTGAGCACTTGAGGACCTCGGTTCAGCTCATGATCGCCCTCGGGGCGCTGGTGATCGCGCTCGTCGCCGGGCTGGGTGGTCTCACGCAGCTCAAATTCACCTCCTTCCTCGCCGACTCGGTAGAAGAGCGTCTCCAGATCGTGGCCGCCACCTCGGCGCAGGACTTCACCGCGGCCATCGACCTCGGGCTCAGCCTCCCCGAGGTCGCCAACGGCACCGCCATCCTGGAGCGGGCGCGCAGCCACGACGAGCACATCGGGTCGATCCTCGTCTTCGACCTCGACGGCAACGTGCTCCACGCCGTCGGGGAAGACGCCCCCGCCCGCGTCGACGACGAGACACGGGAGGCCTTCCGGCTCGCCACCGCCGGTATCACCGAGCCGGCGTGGGGCGTGGAGCGCTCCGGCGAGATCGCCAGCGGGATCATCATCGAGGGCGCCTTCGGACAGCCCGTAGGCGGCGTCGTCGTCACCTACCCGACCGAGGAGATGCAGGGCCAGGCCGGGGTGATGGCCGGACGCCTCCTCGCTACTGGCGCCGGGGTGGCCGCGCTCATGACGATCGTGGTGATCGGCGTGCTGTGGCTGTTCCGCTCCCGCCTGACCCCGGAGTCTTCGTGAGCCAGGATGTACTCCCCGCCCGCGCCGCGGCACCCGCCGCCGAGGGAGTCAACCGGGTCCTCGTGGTCGCGGTGTCGGCGGTCCTCGTCGCCGGCGTGGTCGCCTTCGGGTGGCTCATCGTGTCGGCGTTCAACCGCTCGCTGGCGCCCGAGCTGGCCCGGAGGGCGAGCCTGATCGGTGAGACCGTCACCGCCGACACCGAGCGCGCGCTCGAGCTCGGCATCCCAATGGAGAGCCTGGTGGGGGTCGACGAGTACTTCACCCTCTTCCTCGACGAGTTCGAAGAGCTCGACTACCTGGCCATACGCGACCCCTCGGGGACCGTGGTCTTCGCCCCCGGGGACGTCCCGCCCGGTGCCGCCGGCATCAACCCACCCGGCGACTCGGTCATCGAAGTCGGAGACAGCGTCGTATACGGCTTTCCCATCGAGCTGGATGGCGCGACCGCCGGGTCCGTCGACGTCGGCGTCGACCGCTTCTTCGTCCGCTCCCGGCTCCAGGATCTCGCCCTCGACGTCGGCCTCATCCTCATCGTCGCCATGGTCGCCGCCTTCGAGGTGCTGCTGGCGCTGAGCCACCGCATCGTCGGTCGGCCATCCCTTCCCGCCGCCGTCGAGGGTGCGGTAGCCCAAGCGGGCAGCGTCGCCGACGCCCGGCTGGTGCTGTTCCTGTTCGTCGTCGGCGAGGAGCTGAACAAGTCGTTCCTGCCCCTGTTCATCCAGAGCGCCGACAACCCGACCGGGCTCGATCCCGCCATCGCCATCAGCCTCCCCATCGTCGCCTACTTGCTCACCATCGCCATCGCCTCTCCCTTCGCCGGGCGGCTGGTAGCGGCCTTCGGCCACCGCGGCCTGTTCCTGGTCGGGCTGGTGGCGTCGGCGGCGAGCCACCTCGGCATGGTGTTCGCCGGCAACGTCCTCCAGATCATCGGTCTGCGCGGCCTCACCGGCATCGGCTATGCCCTGGCCACCATCGCCTGCCTGGAGTACATGCTGGAGCGGATGGAGCGGGGCAGCCGGGCCAGGACCATCGGTGTGTTCGTCGCCGTGGTCATCGGCGGAACGTTCGCCGGCACCGCGCTCGGCGGCGTCCTCGCCGACCGCCTCGGCTACCAGGCGGTGTTCGTGATCAGCTTCTTCGTGGTGGTCGGTGCCGGGGTGTTGGCGCTTGGCATGATGCAGCCGGGTCGCGGTCACGCTGAGGTCCCGCCCGCGGTCTCCGTCCGGGACTTGATCGACGTGCTCAAACGACCGTCGATGCTGCTCCTGCTCGCCGGCGTCACCATTCCGATGAACGTGGTCATGGCCGCGTTCCTCTGGTACCTGGTTCCCCTGTCCTTGGCCGCCATCGGCTCGGGTGCCGCCACCATCGCCCGCGTCCTGATGGTGTACTACCTGATCATCCTGCTGGCCGGCCCTCTGGCCGCAAAGCTCGCCGACCAGCACATCAACCCCAGGATCCTGGTCGGGGTCGGATCCCTGCTCTCCGGAGTGATTCTGCTGCTGGCGGCGACCTCGCCGTCGGTGTGGACCATCGCGGTGGCGGTCCTCGTCGTCGGCGTGGGCCATACCGCGGTCCGGGGCCCGCAGGTCGCCCTCGCCCTCGACCTCGCCGACCGGGAGTTCCCCGAGGCGGGACGGGGCCCGGTGTTGGCCGCCATGCGATCCCTGGAGCGGCTTGGCAGCCTTGCCGGGCTGTTGGTAGTGGCCGTCCTCGCCGCCATGTTCGGGCTCGATGCCGCCACCGCCGCCATCGGCGTCGCCGCGGCCATCGCCGCCGTGGTCTACCTGCTCGCCAGTTCGAGGGTTCGGGAAGGGGTCCCCGTTGCCTGACCTCGACGCCGTGCTCCGCCGTCTGATGCTCGCCTCGGCCATCGCCGTGCTTTCGGTGATCCCGGCGGCGTCGGCCCAGCCGCTCGCAGCGCCACAAGCCGGCCCGGCCCGCATCGTCATGGTGACCTTCCGGGGCTGCGAGGAGGCCTGTCGTGGCTTCCAGGACTACATGGCGAGCAGCGAGCTCGACGCCGAAGTGATCCTGCGTGACGTCGACCGGGACCGGGACCGGCTCCCCGGCCTCGTCCAGGAGGTCGAGAAGCTCCAACCCGACCTGCTGGTCACCTGGGGCACCACGGTGACCCTTGGCATGATCGGCACGCTCACCGACACCGAGAACCGGGTGACGGACATCCCGACCGTGTTCATGATCGTTGCCGACCCCGTCGGCGCCGAGATCGTGGAGAGCTACGAGGC
>CAYQZO010000181.1:0-4584 GCA_964421925.1 uncultured Acidimicrobiaceae bacterium | reverse complement strand
GGCCAGTCGGCGCGACGTTGCAGGCGGGCGACGATCTCGGCCCCGATGCCGCCGGCGCCGACCAGGCCGAGCACGGCCGAGGCCCGGATGTTGATCTCGAACCGGTACAGCCAGTAGGCGACGATGGTGGGCATGGCCTGGGGGATGATGGCGAAGCGGATCTCCTGGTTGAGGGTGCCCCCTGCGGCGGCGACCGCCTCTCTCGGCCCCTCGTCGATGCCCTCGATGACCTCCGAGGACAGCTTGCCGAGCGTGCCGATGGAGTGGATCCCGATGGCGAGTGCGCCGGTGAAGGCGCCGAGCCCGAAGGGGACGATGAGGATGACGGCCAGGATCAGCTCCGGGAAGGCCCGTATCCCGGAGAGGATGGCCCGCACCGGGGCGGCCAGCCACCGCGGCGCCACGTTGGTGGCGGCGGCAAACCCGAGCGGGAACGAGAACACGGCCCCGATGACCGTCCCGATCCAGGCGATGTAGATCGACTCGAGCAGCTTGGTGAAGATCCGCCCGCTGTTCTCGAAGTCGGGCGGGAACATCCCCTGAATCAGTGTCCACACCTGACCGGGCGCCTCCAGGATCCGGCTCACCGAGATCTCGAGACCGGCGACCGCCCACAGGAAGGGGATGAGGATGGCGAGGGTCACCACCCACCGGATGACTTTCGGGCGCACCGGCTCTTGGGGCCGGGTCTGGACCCGCTCGCGATCCGGGAGGAGGTCGGGAACGGTCACAGCAGCTTCCGCCTGGCCCAGATGGACACGGTCTCGATGATCAAAACGGTGACGAAGATCACCAGCACGATCGCCATCACCTGGTCCCACTGGAAGAAGCTCCGTCGCTCGTTGAGGAGGAGCCCGATGCCGCCGGCACCGACGAAGCCGAGCACGACCGACGCCCGGATGTTGAGCTCGAAGATGTAGAAGCTGTAGGCCACGTAGTTGGGTCGAACCTGGGGGAAGGCCGTGTAGTGGACCACCTGGCTGTGCCGGGCCCCGGCCGCGTGGCCGGCCTCCATCGGGCCGAGATCGATGGCGTCCACGGTCTCGGAGAGCAGCTTGCCCATGATGGTCAGCGAGAACATGAACATGGCGAGGGCCCCGGCGAAGGCGCTGCCGTAGCCGACCGCGGTGGCGAAGAGCACCGCCCAGATCAGGTCGGGGATGGTGCGCGTGATGTTGAGGAACCCCTTGGCGGCCCCGTACACCCACCGGTTGTAGGTGGTGGCCCGCGACGCCATGAAGGCGAGGGGGACGGCGGCCAGCGAGCCGGTGGTCGCCCCGACGATGGCGATCTGCAAGGTCTCGATGTAGGGATAGACGATGTTGTTCGTCGGGGGTTGCCCCACCGTCTTCGGCCAGGTCCACACCGGCGGCCAGAACCTGCCGGCGATCTCGCCGATACGTCCGAGCTGGGTGAAGATCTCGGTAATGGAGAACCCGATCTCGTTGTAGGCGAGGATGGTGACCACGACCACCACCGACCCGGCGAACAGCGTGGGGAGGGTGGTCCACAGCGACATGGCCACGCCGAGGCCGAAGGCGGCGGCGACCGCGCTCGTGACGATGAAGAGCACGATGGTGAGCTCCTCGAGCTCCCCGGCTGCGATCTGGCGGGAGTTGAGGGTCCGGATCAGACCCACCGCCCCCGCGGTGAGCAAGGTGAGGACGGTCCCGCCGTACCAGCCGAGCGCCTGGGCGGCCACGGCACCGGGACGGAGCCCCGGCCGGTTGCGCACCACGACGAATCCGGCGGCGAGGCCGAAGAGCAGCCACCCAAGCGAAGCGACCAGCGCCAACCGCAGGTCGATGACGCCGGCGCGGGTGCTGAGGGTCCAGTCGAAGAACCACAGCCCGGCCACTCCCGCCACGACGAGCAGGACCGCGTCGACAGGGGCGCGGGTGATGCCCTGCCAGGCGTAGAAGCCGAACACGACGAGGGCAAGCGCCAAACCCCACAGCGGCCCGAAGAAGCTGAGGAGCCCGGTGGCGCCGCAGGCGACGATGCCGGCGATCATCGGCCAGGCGTAGCGGATGGCTCGTGGCGGTGCCTGCGGACGGGCCGACACCGCCCGAGCCGTCATAGCTCGGCGCCTTCCAGCAGGTCGTCCGGGGTGATCGCCCGCCCGTAGATCTCCCGGAACACGGTGTCGTCGACGTCGGAGATGTCGCCGTCGAACACGATCTCGCCCTCGTTGAGGCCGATGAGGCGCTTGCCGTACTGGCGGGCGAGGTCGAGGAAGTGCAGGTTGATCAGGGTGGTGATGCCGAGCTCGCGGTTGATGCGCTGCAGGTCGCGCATCACCATGTGCGAGGTCACCGGATCAAGGGATGCCACCGGCTCGTCGGCGAGGATGATGTCCGGCTCCTGGGCCAGGGCCCGGGCGATCCCCACCCGCTGCTGCTGTCCACCGGACAAGTCGGAGGCCCGCACGTAGGCCTTCTCCACGATGCCCACCCGCTCCAGGGACTGGAAGGCGATCTCCTTATCCTCTTCGGGCCACATGCCGAGGGCGCTGCGCCACCGCGGGACGTGGCCGAGGCGCCCGACGAGCACGTTGCGAAACACCCGCGACCGGTTCACCAGGTTGAAGGTCTGGAAGATCATCCCCACCTTGGACCGGATCTCGCGCAACTCGGCGCGTGATGCACCGACCACCTCCATCCCGTCGGTGATCACCGAGCCGGACACCGGAACCAGACCGTTGACGCAGCGCAGCAGCGTCGACTTGCCCGCTCCGGAGAGACCGACCACCACCACGAACTCACCGGCGTCGATGTCGAGATCGATGTCCTTGAGGGCGGTCAAGCCGCCCGGGTAGGTCACCGAAGCGCCGGTGAAGTCGATGATCGGCATTGGGGTCACTGTAGAGGAGGGGGCCGGCGTCGCCGGCCCCCTCCCGCAATCGGTTTGGCTAGTCCTCGGTCACCCCGAGCTTCTCGGCGGCGTCGCGCACCACGTCGAAGTCGGACTCGACGGCCTCCCGGATGGCGGTCCATCCGTAGATCTCATCGAAGAGCTCCACGCCCTCGGGGGTGGAGAGGAACTTCACGGTGGCGTCGTAGATGGCTTGCTTCAGGTCATCGGGCAGCTCGCCGCGCACCACCACCACGTCGTTGGGGATCTCCTCGGTGAGGTTGAACACCACCACCTTGGACCCAACGTCGGGGTTGTCCTCGCGCAGGTCACGCCTGGCGTCGTCGAAGGACAGGCCGATGTCGAAGTCACCGGCGTACACCGCGGCCACCGCACTGCTGTGCGAGCCGAGGTAGTCGTAGGTGAGATCGTTCTCGATGTCGATGCCGGCGTTGAGCAGCTGCAGCTGCGGGAACACCGTTCCCGAGGTCGACGTCGGCGACGTGAACGCGATCCGCTTGCCGGCCACCACGCTGAGCGGCGCCATGCACGAGGTGCCCGGGTCGACGGGGGTGCCGTCGTCGAGGGTCTCGGGGATCTTGTTGCCGTCGTCGTCGGTGTCGACTCCGACCTGGATGGCGACCACGTCGAAGAAGTCCTTCTGCTCGATCCCGCTGCTGGTGTTCTCCAGGGCGGTCCCGGCATTCAGCGTTCCCTCGTCACAGAGGGAGGGGTCGTTGGTGTACCACTGGCCGTGGTACGTGGCCGCCCCGAACCGGATCGACTGCATCAGCACCTCCAGGCTCGGATACTGATCCTTGGCCTGGACGTAGCCGAAGGGGCCGAAGGCGCCAAGGTCGGCCTGTCCGGCGCCCATGGCCACCACCAGCCCGTTGTAGTCGGCGGTCACCGTTCCCGTGACGTCGATGCCCAGCTCCTCGGACAGGAAGTCCATGTAGGGCTGAATTGCGTCCTGCAGGGTTTCCTGCTGCTCGGAGGGGATGAAGCCGTAGACGATCGACTCCGGCCACTCCCCTTCTGCACCGTCGTCGTCACCGCCGCACGCCGCTGCGACCAGCCCGAAGGCGAGCAGCAGCGCGAGCATTACGCGTGTTTTCATCAGGATCCTTCCTCTTCCCGCGGGCCGTGAGGCCCGTACCAACAGGGAATCCTATCCGGTCCCGGGGGGCCAGGGCCATTCAGCACCATTGCCGTTGGACCAGTGCCTCGAACTCGGCCCAGTCGTGGATGTCGCGCACCCCGAAGACCGGCTGGTTCCAGGGCCGGATGAATCGGCACACCGTGGCGTCGGGACGCTCTTTAGCCAGCCGCTCCAGCTGGTGAGGAGCGTCCTCGAGGTATACGTCGCACGGAACCCGCCACTTGTCCTCGGTGATGTGCACCTCCCGCGTGGGGATGCGGTTGTCGGCGAGCCAGGCGTAGGTGTCGAAGATGGCGAAGTCGGGCTTGGTGGTGAGGATGACGATGTCGTGGTCACGGCTGAGCCGGTTCAGGCTGTCCAGCGCCCCGGGGTACGTGTCGAGGTGGCGGAAGATGGAGCCGTCCTCTCCGCTGGCGACCCAGTCCCAGAACTCGTCCATGGTGGCGAAGTGGGTGAGGTCGAGCATGGCCCCCCAGGTTTCGATCTGCTCGGGGTGAATGTCGGTGCCGAACTCGGCGTTGAATCGCGCCACCCACCCGCTGGTGAAGTCGGCGACAACCCCGTCCAGG
>CAYQZO010000180.1:0-4586 GCA_964421925.1 uncultured Acidimicrobiaceae bacterium | reverse complement strand
CGACCCCGAATTCGCCACCGCGGTGCGTCACGGTGCCAGCATCCCGGCTGCTCGCGTCGACGCTCCCGACGGCTCGCTGGTGCGACTGCTCGAGGACGACGATCTGCTCGGCGTGTATCGAGTCGAAGGCGCCACGGTCCGCGCCGAGGTGGTGACGGCGTGAGGATCCTGCGGGGCGACCCCGAGTCCTGGGACCCGCCGGAGGCAGGATCTGCCGTCGCCATCGGCGTGTTCGACGGGGTCCATCGCGGTCACCGGGCCGTCATTGCCGCCCTCGACGGCGCCGGGGACGCCACCCGGGTGGCGCTGACCTTCGGCACCCACCCCGCCCAGGTGCTCTCGGAGCAGGGCGCCCCGGTTCAGCTCGGCACGCTGAAGGAGCGCATCGCGCTGCTCGGGGAGGCCGGGGTGGACGTCGTAGCCATCCTGGACTTCGACGACCGGATGGTGGCGATGCCACCCGAGGAGTTCGTCGACCGGGTGCTCCTCGACGGCCTGGACGCCCGCCTGGTCGCGGTGGGTGAGGACTTTCGGTTCGGACACGATGCGGCAGGTTCGGCGGCAACGCTGGTAGCGGCTGGCGAGGCCAAGGGTTTCGAGGTGGCGGTGATCCCCATCCTCGTCGACGGCGGAGAGGAAGTCCGCTCCACCGCGATCCGGGAGGCGATCGCCTCGGCAGATCTGGAGCGGGCGACGCGGCTGCTCGGCCGTCCCTATCGGATCACCGGCATGGTGGTCCCCGGTGAAGGACGGGGGCGCACCGTGGGCGTTCCCACCGCAAACGTGTCCTTCCCCGCCGGCCTGGCCACACCCCCGCGCGGTGTCTACGCGGTGTACGCCGAGATCGACGGTGTGCGCCTTCCCGCGGTGGCCAATCTCGGGGTGCGCCCCACCTTCGGGGGCAGTGCCGAGGTGCTCGAGGTCCACATCCTGGACGCCGACCTCGATCTGACGGGACGCGAGATCGGCGTCCTCTTCGTGGAGCGGCTGCGCGACGAACAGCGCTTCGACGGTGTCGACGCCCTGGTGGCGCAGATCCGTATCGACATCGAACGGGCCCGGGATCTCCTGCACACCCCTTGACCGGTCGCCTTTGATCGGGTAATTGATACCAGGAAGAAGCAGTTACCCATAACTGCTGAGAACGATGAGTGCGTCATGTTCAGCATCCTGTTGCTCCTGGTCTTGACGCTTCCCCCGGATCTTCCCGCCGATGCCGTTCCCGGCGACGGGCTCGGCCTGTCCACCAACCAGCCACCACCACCCGTCGCCGCGCGCTCGGTGGGCAGTCCGGCGCTGCCGATCCCGGTCCCAACCCCCGCCGGCCTGGGCGGCCTGGGAGCGGCCGCGGCTGCGACCGCGCTCGCCCTGAGCGGGGGACGCGTCTCGCGCCGTCGCACAGACGATTCCCCCGCCGACACCGCCTACGACGGCGACCTGCGCGATGTGCTCGGCCTCGAGCCGGGCGAGGAGGTCGTTCACTTCGTCCCCGGCCACGACGGACGGGTCGCGGTGTGGGTCGGACCACGCGACGCACGCTACGTTGCCGTGCTCGTTCCCGGCACCGGAGCCGACCTGAGCGCGACACACGAGCAGCTGGTGCGGGCGCGGTCGCTTCGTGACGCGGCCGTCGCCGAGCTCGGGGGAGCGCACGACGTTGCGGTGGTGTACGCCCTCGCCTTCGACGCCCCGGATCACGTGCTCACGCCCAACATCTGGAGCGAAGACTGCGCCTGCAATCCGGACAAGGCGTTCGCCGGCGGTGCCGAGCTCACCGATCTCGTCGATGACCTCGATCTCGACGGCCGGTATGTGACCGTGATCGGGCACAGCTACGGATCGACCGTCGTCGGCTCGGCGTTCCTGCACGCCGGTTTGGGCCGGTTCGCCGACACCGCCGTGTTTCTGGGGAGCCCGGGGGTGTTCGCCGACTCGGCAGGGGAGCTGGGGGTCCGTGGCGAGGTGTACGCCGGTCAAGCCGATCTCGATCCCATCAATCTGACCGGGTTCCTCGGACTCATCAGCATTCTGCCGCACACGGGTCCCGAGGAAATGGTGTTCGGCACGGACCCGACCGCGGCGAGCTTCGGGGCGAAGCCCGTGCCGACCGGCGGGCGTGGCCACGACTCGTACTTCACGGATTCCACCTCCCTGCGGTCCCTCGGCCGCATCATCGTGGATCTGGAACCGCAGCTGGTAGCTGGTAGCTGGTAGCTGACAGCTCTGTTATCCTCCCGCCGGGCGTTCGCCCGCGCTTCCCGAAGGAAAGACCCTCGTGAACGAAACCCAGACGGTTGTGGACGAATACGGCAAGCATGCCACCGACACCGGCTCGCCCGAGGTCCAGGTGGCCCTGCTCACCGAGCGCATCAACCATCTCACCGAGCATCTCAAGGTCCACACCAAGGACCATCACAGCCGTAGAGGGCTGTTGATGATGGTCGGCAAGCGCAGGCGGCTCCTCCGGTACCTCGAGAACCAAGACGTCGAACGGTATCGGTCGCTCATCGCCAAACTGGGCCTGCGTCGCTGACCCCGAGGGGGGAACTGCGCGGCCGGGCGATGGCGAAGCACATGACAGCGCGGTGAAGCCAGTTGTCAGTGGAAGGGCCTCGGCCCGTCCGCCGAGACCTCCCCACTGCCAATTGGATCGCCGCTGACAAAGGAGACGATTCAATTGGCTGAATCCGCAGTACGCGGGATGGTCGGCGATGTGGAGGTTGAACTCCGCGCCGGCGAACTCGCCCAACTCGCCGACGGCGCCGTCACGGTGCGCGTCGGCAACACCGAAGTCCTGGTCACCGCCACCGGTTCGAAGCGACCGCGTGAAGGGGTGGACTTCTTCCCCCTCACCGTCGACATCGAAGAGCGGCACTACGCCGTCGGGCGCATCCCCGGCTCGTTCTTCCGCCGGGAGGGTCGGGCCACCGAAAAGGCGATCCTGACCTGCCGGTTCATCGACCGGGCGCTTCGCCCCAACTTCGCCGACGGCTACCGCAACGACACCCACATCGTGGGCACGGTGATCTCGGCGGACCAGGTCAACCCCTACGACGTGCCGGCGCTGATCGGCGCCTCCGGTGCGCTCACCCTGAGCTCGCTGCCCTTCGATGGCCCGCTCGCAGCCGTGCGCATGGCGCTGCTCGATGGGGAGTGGATCCCGATGCCGACCTACGAGCAGCTCGAGGAGTCGGTCTTCGCCCTTGTCGTTGCCGGCAAGCGCAACGACAAGGGCGAGATCGACATCGCCATGGTCGACGCCGGCGCCACCGAGAACGGGTTCCGATTGGTGCAAGCCGGAGCGCAGCCATCGGATGAGGCCACGGTGGCCCGCGGGCTCGAGGAGTCCAAGGAGCACATCGCCACCCTCATCGACCTGCAGCTCGAGCTGCAGGACAAGGTGGGTCCGGCCGCCGAGGTGGAGTGGCCGATCCACGAGGACTACTCACAGGAGATGTACGACTCGGTCGATGCCATCGCCCGTCCCAAGCTGGAGGCGATGGGCACGATCTCGGACAAGACGGAGCGCCTCAATACCGAGGCGGCCATCAAGGAAGAGACGATGGAAGCGCTCGACCTGCCCGAGGACGACCTCGAGGCAGAGGCGGCGGCTTCCAAGGCGTTCCGCAGCGTGCAGAAGGACGTGATGCGCAACCGGGTGCTCGCCGAGGGCGTCCGTATGGACGGCCGGTCCCCGACCGACATCCGCGACATCAGCGTCAAGGTTGGGATCGTCCCCGAGGCGCACGGATCCGGCTTGTTCCAGCGCGGTGAGACCCAGGTGCTCAGTGTGGCCACCCTTGGCATGCTCAAGATGGACCAGATGCTCGACACCATCTCGCCCGAGGAGTCCAAGCGCTACATGCACCACTACAACATGCCACCCTTCGCCACCGGCGAGGCCGGCTTCATGCGCGGCCCCAAGCGCCGGGAGATCGGGCACGGTGCTCTCGCCGAGAAGGCGCTGTTGCCGGTGATCCCCACCGAGGAGGACTTCCCGTACGCCTTCCGGCTGGTGTCCGAGGTGCTGGCGTCCAACGGGTCGTCCTCGATGGCGTCTGTGTGTGGATCGTCGTTGTCGTTGATGGACGCCGGCGTTCCCATCGCCGCACCCGTCGCCGGGATCGCCATGGGGCTGATCAACGAGGGTGACCAGTTCGTTGCCCTCACCGACATCCTCGGCGCCGAGGACGCCCTCGGCGACATGGACTTCAAGGTGGCCGGAACGGGCAACATGATCACCGCCCTCCAACTCGACACCAAGATCGAGTCGCTCCCCGCCCAGGTGCTCATCGACGCCATGAACCAGGCCCACGAGGCCCGTCAGTTCATTCTCGGTGAGATGGCCGCGGTCATTCCCGAGCCCCGCGCTGAGCTGGCACCGTCGGCGCCCAAGATCGAGTCGGTCACCGTCCCCAGGGACAAGATCGGCGAGGTCATCGGCCCCAAGGGCAAGACCATCCGGGAGCTCGAAGAAGAGACCGGGGCGGCCATCGAGATCGACGACGATGGGACCATCCGCGTCGGCGCGCCCGACACCGCCTCGCTCGAGCTTGCCAAGGAGCGCATCCTCGCCATCGGCTACC
>CAYQZO010000179.1:2967-4596 GCA_964421925.1 uncultured Acidimicrobiaceae bacterium | reverse complement strand
CCTCGCGTTGGTCCTGGTAGGTCTGGTGACCGCGGCCGCGGGCGCCGCTGTGGATCATCCCCGCCACCGCGCCCTACTCGCGGCCGAAGAGGATGGCGGCGGCGGTGTCGATGACGCGGTCCACCACCTGCACCTCGAGGAAGTGGTTGCCCGCCCCCAGCGACCCGAGCTGGCCGCCGCCGCGCGCTCGTGCCTTGGCGGAGATCAGGTCGGGCCGCGCTCCGGGTGACTGCCCTCGCTCCTCGCAGCGGTCCAGGTCGGCGGCCGTGCCGTAGCCGGCCTCGACTGCCGCCGGGGCACCTTCGGCGAGCACGGCGTCGACGAGCTCGCCCGATGCGACGGCGCCCTTGCCGAGACCGCGGGGGATGCGACGGTCGAGCTGGTCCATGACGGCGTCCCGGTGCCGGGCGAAGGCTCCGGCGTCGAGCCCGGTGGCGAGGAGCCGGACGCCGCAGCAGATGTCGAAGCCGACCCCGCCCGGGGACACCACTCCCCCAGCGCGGACGTCGGTGGCGGCCACACCTCCGATGGGGAATCCGTAGCCCCAGTGGATGTCGGGCATGGCGAAGGAGGCGGTGACGATGCCGGGGAGGTGGGCGACGTTGACGACCTGCTGCACCGCCCGGTCCTCCGACGCCTTGAGGATCAGCTCTTCGCTGGCGAACACCACACCGGGGACCCGCATCCCGTCGGTGGGCGGGATCTCCCAGCGGGCGTCGCCGATGCGTTCCATTACACGTCGAAGACGACCCGGGCCGACCAGCCGTCGTCGGTGGGCTCGCAGATCAGATCGTGGTAGGTGACGGCTTTGATGGGCGGCCCGTGCAGCTCGGCCGGTACGGGGTGGCCGATGGCGCTTACGGTGAAACGGTCTCCGTCCCTGCGCAGGCTGATGCGGGTGTAGGCGGTGTCGTCCACCTCGCTGCGGTAGAGCAGCTCGCCGAGCACCGCTACCAGCAGGTCGGGCGGGGGGGCGGCGGCGACACTCATCTCGACCGGGGTGCCGGGTGCAGCGTCGTCGAGCGCGAACATCAGGTCGAACATGGCGTAGGCGGCGTTGGCGATGACTTCTTCGAGAGTGCCGCCCTCGGTGGCGATGCCGGTATCGGCGGTGTGGGAGAGCACCTGGTAGCGAGTCACGCAGCCTCCCCGTTCATGGCGAAGGCGCCGTACCCGACCACCCGGGACCGATCGCCGGCGGTGTCGCCGGAGCTGCGCAGATCGAGCAGGGTCGTCGACCAGCCGCGCTTGTCGGCGAGCAGCATCGCTGCCTGCAACCCGGTGCGGCCGCACGCCGAGTCCCAGCCCAACGACTGCCAGTCCCCCGCCACGACGGCATCGGCGGTGACCGCATCCAGCTTCCGGGCCGTGTCGTAGGGGTGGTAGTGGGAGAGGTCGGTGGATACAACGAGCAGGTCGTCGTCACCGACAACGCTGTCGATCGCGCCGGCGACCTCGGGCGCTGCCACCTCCCCGGTGAGGATGGGGACGATGGGCACGGGGCGGAGCATCGCAGCCAGGAAGGGCAGCGCGCCGACCCCCAGATCGAGCAAGGAGCCGTGGATGGGAACGTCGAAGAGGAGCGCTCCGAGCGTCAGGATCAGCGCCACCTGGACGTGGCCCACGATC
>CAYQZO010000179.1:0-2957 GCA_964421925.1 uncultured Acidimicrobiaceae bacterium | reverse complement strand
GAGCTGGACCTCGAGGCAGTGCTCGGTGGCAAACGGCCCCTGGCTGCGGGGCAGGCCGGCGTCGTCGATGGGGAACTCGGCAACGGGAACCACCCAGCTGCCCGCTTCGGGAACGGCGATACCGGGGAACCGGACGAAGTGGGACGGACCGATCAGGACGACCCGGCGGACGCGCAGGTCCGCCAGCTGCGCATAGCCGGTAGCCGCCACCGGACCCGAATAGACGAACCCGGCGTGGGGGACGATCACCGCCCGCAATCCCGGGGTCGGCCGGTCGGGAGCGGCGTCGAGCAGGCGACCGACATCCTCGCCGAGGGCTTCGGGGTCGGCCGGGTAGAAGGAGCCGGCGACAACGGGGCCCATGGCATCCATGATTCCGATCGTATCGGGGATCGGGCAGGGGCGAAGGTCCGTTCCGTCCCGCCCGGCAGCGGAGTACGGTGAAGCCGGGTACCCGACATGACAACCGAGCTCGCCCCCGCCGAGTCGATCGTTCCGACCAGGTACTGGCATGCCCTCGACGACGGCCGCATCCAGTGCGACGTGTGCCCCCGGGAGTGCAAGCTCCGGGAGGGCCAGCGCGGCCTGTGCTACGTGCGGGCCCGCCAGGGCGATGAGATCGTGCTCACCACCTACGGGCGATCCTCGGGGTTCTGCGTCGATCCCATCGAGAAGAAGCCGCTCAACCACTTCCTGCCCGGGACCCCGGTGCTGTCCTTTGGCACCGCCGGGTGCAATTTGGCGTGCCGGTTCTGCCAGAACTGGGACATCTCCAAGGCCAAGGAGTACGACGTGCTCGCCGACCAGGCCTCACCGGAGGCGATCGCCGACGCCGCTGAGCGGCTCGGCTGCCGGTCGGTGGCGTTCACCTACAACGACCCGGTGGTGTTCATGGAGTACGCCATAGACGTCGCCGACGCCTGCCGGGAGCGGGGCATCAAGGCGGTGGCGGTGACCGCCGGGTACATGAACCCGGAGCCGGTGCGCGAGTTCTACGCCCACATGGATGCGGCCAACATCGACCTCAAGGGGTTCACCGAGCACTTCTACAAGCGGCTGTGCGCCGGACACCTCCAGCCTGTGCTCGACACGCTGAAGTACGTCCGCCGCTACACCGACGTGTGGTTCGAGATCACCACGCTCCTCATTCCCGGCCACAACGACGACCCCCACGACATCGACCAGCTCACCCACTGGATCTCCTACAACCTCGGCCGGAGCATCCCGCTCCACTTCACCGCCTTCCACCCCGACTTCAAGATGATGGACACGCCCCCAACGCCGGCCGAGACGCTGCTACGGGCCAGGGAGATCGCCATGGGCAACGGGCTTCGCCACGTCTACGTCGGCAACATCGTCGACCGGGAGGGCCAAACGACGTATTGCACCAAGTGCAATGCAGCGCTCATCGAGCGGGTCGGCTACGACATCGTGGGCTGGAAGCTGGGTGCGGACGGGGCGTGCCCGGTATGTGGGACCGCGTTGAGGGGGGTGTTCGAAGCCGAGCCCGGCCACTGGGGGTCGCGGCGGCGCCCGGTGTCCCTTGGTATGCCGCGGGTGTAGCGGCGGCGTGTCAGGGGAAGGGGCGTGGTGAGGGAGGCCCTTCGCCTCTACCGGCGTTCGTCGATAGTCGATATGTCTGGGTCAAGGAGGTTGCCTGATGCTTTCGGAGCAGAGCATCATTCTCGACGTCACAGCCAGTGACAGCACGTTCGAGACCCGGTTCCTCGAGGGGCTTGGCCATCCGGTGCTGGTCTGTCATGGTCCTGACTTTGGCAAGGCCTGTCCGATTCTCAAGTCGGGTTGCACCAAGGTCGAAGGGGCCCACGGTGTCGTGTTCCAGTTGGACCTGGATCGCCCCCAGCATCGGGCCATCTTGAAGCGGTACCAGGAGGTCCTTGCCGAGGACATCCCCCTCTGGGCATCGGTGCCACCCGGCCAGGAGGTCGAGTACGCAGAGTTGCTGTCGGGGGTTCAGGTCGTCGTGGGTGAGATGGGGGCCGCAGATCTCGACGCCTTTGCGTCACAGGTCGAAGCCTCCGACGTGACCAGATAGCCGCACCCGCATCTTGCGTGATGTGCAGGGGATCTGTTGGCGGCTGGTGACCGTCGAGGCTCCGCTCACGATGAGCGAGGCCCACCGGGGGTTCTGCCTACGGCGGTTTCCTTTCGTACTCGCTGCGGATGAACGGCGAGGGGCGCTGAGCGCGCCCCTCGCCGTCGGCGGTCAACGGTTGGTCTCGTACCAGGCGGCCCAGGCGTCGAGGTTCTCGAGTTGGATGGTGGCACACGACTCGGGGAACGGGGCAACCGTGCAGTCTTCGTAGCCCTCGAGGCGGCCTTCGCTGTCGAGGAAGAACCACATCGATTCCACGGCCCACGTGTGCTCGCCGAACTCGAACTCTGTGATCACCCCGTCTTCGACCACGATCCGGTTTCTGTACCCGTCATCGTGGTAGCCGATCGCATCGCTCATCGCGTTGTGGTATTGCGTGTAGCACGTGACCACTCCAGGCGTGTTCTCAGTCAGGCAATTGAGGGTCAATCGTCCCCCGATTGCCGCCTGATAGGCCGAATCGGCACGGATCTGGTCGTCGTTGCTGTCCCCAGCCAGCTGGAACAGCTCGGCGGCGCGTTCCGCGTCCCCGGAGTACACCGCGGCCACCCCGGCCTCGATCACTTCGAGATCGGTCAAGGTCTCCACGTCCGGGGCCACCGTTGTGGGCACCGTCTTCTGGGCTGGTTCCACCTCGTTGCCGTCACCGGCAAAGACATACACCAGGGCGGCCACGGCGAGGGCGGCGACGAACGCAGCCGCCGCCACGGCGGGTCCTCTGGATCGGCCGGGTTGTTCGGTCGTCGGTGATTGTTGTGTCTTGGTCATGCGTGTTCCTTCCCGTCGTTTGGCTACGACGACAAGCGGATCTCCAGCCAGTTCGGCATCGATCCGCTTGAGC
>CAYQZO010000178.1:0-4597 GCA_964421925.1 uncultured Acidimicrobiaceae bacterium | reverse complement strand
GCACCGTTCCCGCGATCTCCTGGCCGGTCTCGTGCCCATTGCCGAGGATCAGGACCACATCGTCGTCGCCGGCGCGGCCGACGGCCGCCTCGATGGCCTTGCGCCGGTCCGGTTCGGTCAGCGTCGCGACGGAAGGGGGAACGCCGGCGGCCACCGCGGCGATGATGGCGTCGGGATCCTCCGACCTCGGGTTGTCCGAAGTGAGCACCACGAAGTCGGCGCCCTCTGTGGCCGCACCCATGGCCGGGCGCTTGTCCCGGTCACGGTCGCCGCCGGCGCCCACGATCACGATGAGCCTCCCGGCGACGAGGGGTCGGGTCGACGTGACCACGGCGGCGATGGCATCGGGTGTGTGGGCGTAGTCGACGATCACTCCGTAGCGCTGCCCGGCTTCGACCGGCTCGAAGCGACCCGGGATCGGATCGACGTCGGCGAGCCCGGCGGTGATGGCTTCGGATTCGATGCCGAGCTCGGTGGCAATGGCTGCGGCGAGAAGGGCATTGGCGACGTTGAAGCGACCGGGTATGGGGATGGAGACGGGGTAGCTCACTTCCAGGGTGTCCACCAGGAACGAGCTCCCGGTGAGCGTGGCCCGGACATCGGTTGCGGTGACGTCGGCGACGCCGCCGACGGACACGGTCGTGACCGGGATCCGGGCGGCATCTGCGATGGTGCGCCCGGCTGGGTCGTCCACGTTCACCACCGCCCGCTCGGTTCGCGACGGATCGAACAGGGCTCGCTTCGCCGCGAAGTACTGATCCATGTCGTGGTGGAAGTCGAGATGGTCCTGCATCAGGTTGGTGAAGGCTGCAACGCGGAACCAGACGCCGTCGACGCGGTGCAGGGCGAGGGCGTGGCTCGATACCTCCACCGCCGCCACCGTGACGCCGGCTCTCACCATGTCGGCGAGGAGCCGCTGCAGATCGGAGGCCTCCGGGGTGGTCCTGGCCACGGGGACGCGCTCCCCTGCGATGCTCGCCCCCACCGTTCCCACCACACCCGGCACCCCGCCGGAGGCTGCCACGATCGATTCCAACAGATGAGTGACCGTCGTCTTGCCGTTGGTGCCGGTGACGCCGACCACGGCGAGGCGCTGCGAGGGCTCTCCATGTACCGCGGCCGCAAGGGGGCCGAGCGCACTCCTGGCGTCGTCGACGACCAGCTGGCTGTACGAGCCCGGGCCCCGATGCTCGACGGCAACGGCCGCGGCGCCCGACTCGAGGGCGGCCTCGATGTATCGGTGCCCGTCCGTCTCCACGCCGGGGATGGCAACGAACAGATCGCCCGGTTTGACCGTCCTCGAATCGTGGGTGACGTCGTCGACGGAGACGTCCGGTCCGACGACCTCTGCACCCCCTGGAGCCCGCGTGGCGAGCGTACTCAGCTGCACGGTCACTCCTTGTCCGGGGCGACGCCGAGCTGATGGAGGGCGGACTCGGCGATCTCGGCGAACACGGGGGCAGCGGAAGCTCCACCGAACTTCAACTCGGTCCCGTCGGGCAGCGTGCCGGTCGGCGAATCGAGGACGACGACCACGACCACCTTGGGGTCGTCGATCGGGGCCATGCCGGCGAACCAGGCGATGGTCGCCTCGCTGCTGTACTCGCCGGTCTCGACGTCGAACTTGTCCGAGGTTCCGGTCTTCCCCCCAACCGTGAACGCATCCAGAGCGGCCCGGTCCCCGGTTCCCTTCTCGACCACCTCAATCAGCATCTGGCGGACGAGTTGGGCGGTCTCGGCCGAGATCACCCGCCGGGAACGCGGGGTAGAGGTGATCCGCTCCCCATCGGGACTGACGATCTCGGCCACCACATGGGGCTCGACCCACTCGCCGTCGTTGGCGATGGTGGCGTACACACCGGCCATCTGCAGCGGAGTGGCTCCGATGCCGTAGCCGATGGCGGCGGTCGCTCCGCACGTGGAGCGGCACCACTGGGTGTAGTGGTCGAGCCGGCCGGCCGACTCCGGGTTGAAATCGATGGACGCCGGCCTCCCCAGCCCGAAGGCATCCAGGTATGCGTAGTGCCGTTCGTTGCCGAGCATGCGCTGGATCTGAATCGTGCCGACGTTGGAGGAGTAGGCCACGACGTCGGTGACGCTCATCGCACGCGGGTGCCTGGCAGCGTCGGTGAAGGTCTCATCGCCAATGGTGATCTCACTGGGGGTCTCGATCGAGGTGTCCGGGCCCACGACGCCAACCTCGAGGGCGCCGGCTACCGCAACCACCTTCAGGGTAGAGCCGGGCTCGTATACGTCGGCTACCGCGCGGTTGCGGAGGTCCCCCGGCTCGAGCGAGGAGCGGTCGTTGGGGTCGAACGAGGGAAGCGACACCATGGCGAGGATGCGGCCGGTGTGGGGGTCCATCACCACCACCGATCCTCCAAGGGCCCCTGTGTCCTCGATGGCGTCTGCCAGGGCACGTTCGGCGCTGTACTGGATCTCTCGGTCGATCGTCAGGTACACGTCGGAACCCGGGGTGGCCTCCTCGACGACGAGATGCTGGCCCTGCGGGATCTCGACACCGGATGCGTCGCGCTCCACGATGCGCTCCCCGGGATGGCCGGCGAGCGCGTCGTCCATGATGGCTTCGATGCCCTCGATCCCGGAACCATCATCACGCTTGGTGAGGCCGATCACGGGCGCGGCGAGTGTTCCGGCCGGGTAGACGCGCAGCGGCTCATCGACAAGGGCGAGCCCGTTCAGCCCCGATTCCTCGATGACGGCGGCGAAGGCGGCGGCCTCTGCCTTCTCCAGCCCGCGTGCGATGGGCATGTATCGACCGTCGCCGTCCAGCTTGACGGTGAGGTCGGCGAGGTTCGAGTCGACGAGCGGGGCGAGGACGGCGGCCGTCGCCGCCGGATCGTCGATGAGCGCCGGGTCGGCGATCAACGCCTTGCCGTAGACGGTCACGGCGAGCTCGACGCCGTCGCGGTCATAGATCGTCCCCCGCTTGGGGAGGATGGTCTCGTGGCGAACCCGCTGGTCGAGCCCGCGCTGGGCGAGCTCGGCGGCATCGGCTCCTTGCACCTGGAACAGGCGGTAGCCGAGGCCTGCCCAGGCGAGGATGAAGGCCGCGCCGAGCGCGATCACGCGCAGATCGGAGCCGCGCCACTTCATGTCAGCGCGCTCCTCTCCCGGTAGCCGCCGGCAGGCCTGCTATCCGGTGTCGGTCCCGGCGGCCGCCAGCGCTCGGCCAGACCATGTCGGTTCTCCTTTCACGGGGAAAGCAGCGAGCGGGAAGCCGTCCAGCGGGCATAGCCCTCGGCCGGTGGTGCGGTGACACCCGGCGCCTCGATCGGGATCCGCTGGTCCGGGTAGACCAGACCGAGCCCGGCGGCCGCTTCGGTGATCCGCCTCGGGTCCTGGAGCCGGGCGAGCTCGAGTCGCAGGTCCCAATGGAGTCGCTCTTCGGTGGCGAGCTGCTGCTCGATGCCGCGAAGCTCGAAGGCGGTGCGGTCCAGGGAGATCCGCGAGTAGATCATGGCGAAGAAGGCGAGGATCACGGCAAGGGTGAACACCACGAGGGGCCGCAGCACCGGCCGGGTCGCAGAAGGCGTCGCACGCCGCGCACCGGACTTGCGTCCGGAGCGGCGGCTCTGCCTGCCCGCGGGGTGGCTGACGCTCGTCATTCGTCCACCTTCTCTGCGGCACGCAGCACCGCGCTTCGGACCCGCGGGTTGGCCGCCACCTCACCGGCGCCCGGCATGTGCCGGCCGAGCAGCCGGAGCTCTGCCGCGTTTCCGCAGCCGCATACCGGAAGGTCGGGCGGGCATGTGCAGCCGGCGGCGCCCGCAGCGAACCGTTGCTTGACGATGCGGTCCTCGAGAGAGTGATAGGCGATCACCACCAGGCGTCCTTCTCGTCGGAGCGCATCGACGGCGGCGTCGAGGCCGTCGGCGAGGGCCCCCAGCTCATCGTTGACCGCGATCCGGAGGGCCTGGAAGACGCGCCTCGCCGGGTGCCCGGGCCGGCGCGCCCCGGCCGGGACGGCGCCGGCAACGACCTTCGCGAGGGCGCCGGTGCTCTCCACAGGACGGGCGGCAACGATGGCGTCGGCAATGCGAGCTGCGAAGCGCTCCTCGCCGTACCGGCGGAAGATGTCGGCGAGCTGCTCCCTCGACCAGGTGTTGACGATGGCTGCTGCGTCGCCACCGTCCTGGCCCATCCGCATGTCGAGCGGACCATCGAGGCGATACGAGAAGCCTCGTTGCGGCGTATCCACCTGGTGCGAGGAGATGCCGAGATCCAGGAGTACGCCGTCGACGCCATCAGCAGCAGCTCCGATGCCGCCCTCATCGGCCACCACCCTGGCGAGGTCCGAGAAGTTGCCGCGAGCCACGTGAAGCCGGGGGTGCAGTGGGGCGGCGGCTATGGCGTCGGGATCCCGATCGATGCCGATGATCTCGAGTTCCGGGTAGCGGTCCAGCAGTGCCAGGGCGTGCCCGGCGCCTCCCAGGGTGCCGTCCACGATGAGTCCCTCCGCCACCGGAGCAAACAGCTCGAGCACCGTCTCGACCATCACCGGCTGGTGGTAGTGGGTCTGATCCATGGTCAGCCCCCCGGAACGCTGGCGCCACCATGGAAGCGGGCGGAGTAA
>CAYQZO010000177.1:0-4629 GCA_964421925.1 uncultured Acidimicrobiaceae bacterium | reverse complement strand
GCCAGGAGCCGGTCGAGCAGCGGATGGACCGCCGAGACAGCTGAGGTGGTCACGGCGCGCATGGTAAATGACGGAAACCCCTACTCCGGGACCATCAACGGCCGAAACACCTCCGAGGAGTAGTCTCCGCAACCGACTGCCCCCGATGAAGCCTGTGACCGACGACACCGACGTTCAGCCTCCCGAGCCGGCGCCCTCACGCGCCACTCGGTATGCCTACCTGCGCTCCGACGGGACCCTGGACATCGTCCTCGGCAGCTTCGTCGCCGGCGTCGGCGCATACGTCTATCAGTTCCTCGCCGGGCGCAGCCTCGGCGCCGAGGCGTTCGCCGCCATCGGTGCCCTCCTCACCGCCCACTTCCTGGCGTTCGTCATCGTGCTCATGCCCATCGAGCAGTTCATCATCCGCCGCATCACCCTCGGCGCCTCCGGTTGGGTGGTCCCGCTGCGGGCCATCGCTCTGGCAGCATCGGCGGCGGTGGCGGGTGCCTTCGTGATGTGGCGCTACTCGGACAACCACCTGGACGGCGACGTGGCGGTCGTGTGGTTCGTGGTCGGCACCGTGGTCACCCACTTCATGTTCGTCGTCGGCCGGGGGTACCTGGCCGGGTTCCGCCGCTTCCGCGCCTACGGCTACGCCTCGGGGGCAGCGTCGCTCCTCCGCCTTGCCCTTGCGGTCGTGGTGGTGGTCCTTGGCGGGTCGGTCAACGGGTTCGCCTGGGCCCAGGTGCTCGGCCCCCTCGTCATCTTCCTGTGGCGGCCGCTGCGCCCGCCGGCCCGTCTCATCAAGGGCAGCCGTGAGGTGACCGAAGACCACGCCAACTCCTTGGGAGAGCAGGGGCTGCTCTCCGGGCTGGTGCTGTCATCGGCGGCCTCCCAGGCGTTGCTCCTCTCCGGCCCGCTGGTCGCCGGTGAGATCGGGGCTACTCCGGTGCAGCTGAGTGTGGTGTACGCCACGCTGTTGCTGGCAAGAGCGCCGATCACCCTCGGCTACAACCTGATCGCCCGCGTGCTGCCCCCGTTCACCATGATGGCGGCCACAGGGGAGGAGCGCGAGCTGCGCTCGTGGGCCCGGGGCCTCGGCATCGCCGGTGGGATCATGGCCGTCATCGGCGGCCTCCTCGGCGCCCTCATCGGCCCCGCCCTGGTGGGAATCGCCTTCGGGGCCGACTTCCGGCCCAGCCCGTTGGTGGCAGGGCTCGCCGCCGCCGGGGTGGTGCTCGCCGGGGCAGGACTGTTCGTCGGGCAGATCCTCGTGGCCCGTGGCCAGCCCGCTCGCCTTGCCGCAGCCTGGCTGCTCGCCCTGGGTGCGGCTGCTGTGGTCATTGCGGTCCCGATCAGCGATCCGGTGCTGCACGTGGTGGTCGCCTTCCTGATCGGGGAGATGGTTGCGCTCACTGCGCTGGTCGTCGCCGCCTTGATCCGGGACCGCGGTGAGGGGGAGATCTCACACGGATACCTGGTCGCCAAGCGCTCCATGGACATCGCCGGGTCGTTGATGGCGCTTGTGCTCTTGGCCCCGGTCCTCGCCGTTGCCGCGGTGGCGGTGCGCATGGACTCGAGGGGCCCCGCCTTCTTCCGGCAGCTGCGCACCGGCAAGGATGGCGAAGACTTCTGGATGATCAAGCTGCGCACCATGGTCATCGACCACGACCCCAAGGTGTTCCATGAGCATCTGGAGGCGATGCGGGCGGCCGGGGATGACTCGGACTACACCATCGCCATCGACGACGATCCCCGGGTCACCAGGGTCGGGGCCCGGCTCCGCCGCTGGTCGCTCGACGAGCTGCCAAACCTGTGGAACGTGCTCAAGGGTTCGATGTCACTGGTCGGGCCCCGGCCCCTTGTCCCCGACGAGGCGGCGATGATCGGTCTGGACAATCCGCGGTTCACCGTCAAGCCCGGCGTCACCGGTTACGCCCAGGTGCACGGGCGGGACAGCATCACGATGGCGGAACGCACCGCGCTCGACGAGACCTACGTTGCCAAGCGCTCGCTCGGCGGGGACCTTCGCATCCTGGTGGACACCGTTGCCACCGTGTTCTCCAACCCTGGAGAAGAGTCCAAGGGTTGAGACAGTCGGAATCGCCGTCGTCGCGGTAGCGTTCCGTGCACATGGATCCGATCACGCAACTGCTGCACGACGCCGACCCGGTGATCGCCGTGGTCGGGGCGAACGACAATCCCGCCAAGTACGGGTCGGTGATCTACCGGGACCTCAAGGCCAAGGGCTACCGGGTGTACCCGGTGAATCCGGGGCGTGAGACCGTGGACGGCGACAAGGCGTACGCCACGCTCGCCGACCTGCCCGAGAAGCCCGACATCGTCAACTTCGTGGTCCCGCCGCCGCGAACCCTGAGGATCTTGGACCAGGCCGAAGAGCTCGGCATCACCACCATATGGGTCCAGCCCGGTGCCGAGGATGACGCGGTGCTGGAACGGCTGGAGTCCGGCAACTTCCGCTACCTGGCGAACGCCTGCATCATGGTGCGAGCCGGCGTGAACGCCGCCCGCTAGCGCCACAGGCTCGCGAAAACGGGGGCCTACTTCCTCGGGCCCGCCGTCGGTGCACCCCTCTACAATCCCCGCTGGGGATCGACCAGGGGGTTCTGGCTTGACTGTCGAAGATCTACGGGCGGCGGTCCTCGCCGTCCCCGGCGTCGCCGCAGCCGACGTCGCGGTTCGTGAGGATGGGGTCCCGGTGGTTCGGGTGTGGACCGATGGCAGCCGGGGGGACCCCGAGGTACAGAACGACGTCGCCGACGTCATCGCCATCCACGGCTACGGCACGGGAACCGCCGAAACCGGGCGGGCCGCACTCGAAGCGCGCCTCGCCGAGTCCGTGGGCGCTACCATGCCGCAGACGGCCAACCTCGAGCCCCGGTCGATGCGCGGCGCCGAACCGGCACCCTCGGGTCTCGCCAAGCTCATCATCGAAGAGTCGGGCAGCGAGGTCATGGCGGTGGCATCCGACGCCTCGGGCCGCACTTCGAAGGCGCTGGTCGGAGAGGGGCCCGATGCGTTCCTCACCGCGGTGACCGAGGCGGTCGCAGGGTTGCGCGGGGTCAACCCCTCGCCGGTGTTGCTGCGGGTGGAGGACCGCCTCATCGAGGGCGTCGACGTGATCTCGGTGCTGATCGAGACCGGAGTCGGTGAACGCTACGCCGGAGCCGCCGTGGTGCGCGGTGGGCGTCCTTTCACCGTGGGCAGGGCCGTGGACGCGGCACTCGCCACCGCGGTTTAGGAGGGAACCGCCTCCACCTCAGGCCGTTTGGTGGGCCGGGTCACCACGTAGGCTGCAATGGAGACGCCGAGGGTGATCAGCAGCACCCGCGCCATCGGTGAGTCGGTGACGAAGACGGTGGAGATGGTGAAGGTGGTCGCGATGGCCACCACCGCGATGGTCTTGGCCCGCACCGAGAAGCCGACGCCCGCCCGCCAATCCCGCACGATGCCCCCGAAGAGCGCATTGTTCTCCAGCCAGGCGTCGAAGCGTTCGGAGGAGCGGGAGAAGAAGAAACCGGCGAGCAGCACCGGCCCGGTGGTGGGTATCAGCGGAATCAGCGTTCCCACGAATCCGATGGCGAGGCTGAGCACGCCCAGCACCAGGTAGAGGGCGCGAACGACCGGATTCTTGTTGATCGCCATGGGCTCAGGCTATGCCGGCAGGGCGCCGACAGCGAGTCGGTGCCGACCGCTTCGCGGTCGGTAGGGTTTCATCATGTCGTGGTGGAGCGCCGTAGCCGCCTGGTGGCGGAGAATGTTCGCTGCAGGCCCGGGAACCCAGGCGGCGACCCGGCTGCGGGTGAGCGGCGAACCGACCAGCGGGAACGGCGCGTCCTCGATGCACCTGTGGTGGGAGCTCCCGTATGGGGAGGGGCTGACCGCGGTGCGGGCGACCCTCGAGGTTATCGAACCGCCCACGGTCGACCGCCTCTACTTCTGGGCATTGCAGGTGGCCTTCGTCAAGCCGGACGGGGGCGCCGCTCACCTCGGGCTCCAGTACAACCCGCGCCATCCCGGCGCGACCGCAGCCAACTTCGGCGGATACGCCCCCCGCACGGTGGGCGGCCTGCTCGAGGGGACGAAGTCGGCGCTGCCCTCGATCCGCGACGACCCAAACACGCGGGACTTCACGTGGGAGCCCAACCGGCGCTACCGGCTGGCGGTGGAACGGATGGAGGAGAACGCTCCACAGGGGTTCTACGCCTGGAGAGGGTCGATCGAGGACATCGCCACCGGAAGGTTCGACGTGGTACGAGTGCTGTTCTCGCCTGGTGAGTTCCTGCGGGGTCCGGTGGTGTGGACCGAGGCCTTCGCCCGTTGCGAGCACCCCTCGGTTGCGGTGCGCTGGACCGATCTCGAGGCGGAGGGGGAGAAGAAGGGGACCATGGCCATCGCTACCGGGTCGGTGAACTACCAGCGCCGTGAGGTGGGGGGCTGTGACAACACGAACATGTTTCTCGACGGTGGCGGCTGGGTGCAGCGCACCAACACCGTGCGCACGGTGCGCACCGGCACCCGGTTGACCATCACGTGAGGTGTCGGGCACGGCTCGGTACCATCCCCGTCCCGGGCGTTTAGCTCAGCTGGGAGAGCGCTTCCCTTACAAGGAAGAGGTCGGCGGTT
>CAYQZO010000176.1:0-4655 GCA_964421925.1 uncultured Acidimicrobiaceae bacterium | reverse complement strand
ACCTGTGAGCACCCACGCGCTTGCCGCTGCCGCCTTCGCCGGGGAGGGCCTCGACCCGCACACCTGGTCGAACGGCGCCGGACACGTGTACGGCGAGCACCGCCATCCCTACCACAAGGTGTTGTACTGCATCGAGGGTTCCATCACCGTCCACACCCCGGACGGCGATGTGCCGCTCGGTCCCGGAGACCGGCTGGACCTCCCGGCCGGCACCGCACACGGCGCCACGGTGGGACCCGGGGGCGTGACCTGCATGGAGGCCGCCCGCAGCTGACGAGTGATGGCGAGCGCGTCAGCGCACCCCGTCCATCCGGTCGACGACGTGGTCGGCGATGGCAAGGCTCGAGGTGGCGCCGGGTGATGGCGCGTTGCGCACGCTGAAGGCCCCATCGGTTTCGAAGATGCGAAAGTCGTCCACGAGTGACCCGTCCCGGTCGAGCGCCTGGGCGCGGATGCCTGCCCTGCTGCGCTCGACGTCGGTGTGATCGACCTCCGGCACGTAGCGGCTCGCCCTCTTCATGTAGGCACGCTTGGACAGCGATCCCCACATCTCCTCGGCTCCGGTGCGCCAGTGCCTGCGGGCCATGCGCCAGAACCCGGGCCAGCCAACGGTGTTCGCCACATCGGCCAGGCTGAAGTCCGAGCGGCGGTAGCCCTCGCGCTTCAGGGCGAGCACCGCGTTGGGGCCGACCTCGAGCTCTCCCGACACCCGGCGGGTGAAGTGCACGCCGAGGAACGGGTACCGCGGGTCGGGCACCGGGTAGATCATCCCGCGCACCAGATCACGCTTGGCCTTGGCCACCTCCATGTACTCCCCACGAAAGGGAACGATCCGCGGTTCGCGCTCGCCGTCGATGGGCTCGGCGACACGATCGGACTGCAGACCGGCACAGATCACCAGCCGGCCCACCCGATGGGAATTCACCGGCGTTCTGACCTGGATCGCACCGTCGGCACGGCCGACCGCGGTCACCTCGTGGGAGAGCAGGATCCGCCCTCCCGCCCTCTCGATGTCGTCGGCCATGGCGTTGGCAACCGCAACGAAGTCGGTGACGGCGGTCGTCGGTGAGTGCAGCGCCGCGATTCCGGTGGCGTGCGGCTCGATCTCGGTGATTTCGGCGCCGCTGATGCGGCGCAGGCCGGGGACGCCGTTCTGCGTCGCCCGCTCCTCGAGCCGATCGAACCGCTCCATCTCGGACTCGTCGACCGCTACCACGAGCTTCCCGCACTCCACGTACGGGATGCCGCGCTCGGTACAGAATTCGCGGAGCTGTGCCGAACCCCGGCTGCACAACGCGGCCTTGAGACTCTCCGGCTGGTAGTAGATGCCGGCGTGAACGACACCGGAGTTGTGCCCGGTCTGGTGCACGGCGAGCCGGTCTTCCTTCTCGAAGACCACGACCTCGATGCCCGGATACCGCCGGGTGAGGGCACGCCCGACGGCGACGCCGAGGATTCCGCCGCCGATGATGCCGACGGGGAGATCGTTCATGGATGTCTCGGTCGGTACTCGGTCACGAATGCTCGTCGCGGAACTGCTCCAGCTCGGCCCGGTGCTCCTCGATGAATCGAGCCTCGTACTCGGCGTAGACCTCCTGGTACACGTCTTCCCATCCTTGCCGGCACGCCAACGCGGCAAGGGCGATCTCGATCTCCTCGTCGGCGATCTCCTGGACCGCAGCTTCTTTGGCGCTTCCCGGCTCAATGACATCCGAGGCGTATCCCCAGCCGAATCCCTCCGGGTCGATGTCGAGGTCGGTGACCGCCCCGACCTCCTCGAGCCGACGCAGGATGTAGATGCTGGCGTCCTGCTCGTCGGTGAAGTCGAAGCCCTTGTCGGCCATGCACGACGACCACGTTTGCTGCAGGTCGGCGATCCGTGGATCGGACTGGATCCTCATGAAGTTGTCCTCCATCGCCTGGCCGAACTCTTCGTAGAACGCCTGGCTGGCATCGTTGTCCGCCTCGTATACCTCGTTGTAGGCATCCGGCTCGCACCCCGATGGCTGCCAGTCCTGGTAGAAGGCGTCGATCTCTTCCTCGGTCATCGCCTCGTAGTCGATATCGGGCTCGTCCCCGTACAGGACCAGGTAGTACTCGTCCCGCTCGGCGTCCGACATGGCCTCGACGATGGACGTGTTGGGGTTCTGGTCCTCGAACTCCTGCATGGCCTCTTCGTCGAACTCGCCCTGGCGAAGCAGGTCGGGGGTGATGCCGAGCCCGAACTCCCTGGCGAACTCCTCCTCGCTGGTCGGTCCGGCGAAGAAGGCGTCCTCGTTGGGGACGTAGGGCACGTACTCGAAGCCCTCGGCCGCCATGCAATCGCGAATGGCTTCCTGGACCTGCTGTTCCTGTTGGCGGTAGGCCGCCTCTGCCGCAGCCTCATCGGTGAAGTCGAAGGCCGAGGCTCCGGGGATGAAGTCGGTGAGGGACTCGCCACCACCGGAGGCCGCATCGTCACCGTCGGTGCCCGACGAGGCTCCGCAACCGGCGACGAACGCACCCAAGACCACGACCAAGACAGCGATACCGAGCCGCCGCATCCGCCCTCCCGAAGGTGTTGCCCGAAGGCTACCCGGGCGAATGCGGGGCTGGTAGCCCGGCCGGGAATGCTCAGGCGGCGGTTCGCAGCGCATCGACCGGCTCCAGGGAAGCGGCTCGCACCGAGGGATAGAGTCCGGCGAGGAGGCCGATGATCGCGCCGACCAGCGGGGCCGCAAGCGGAACCCACGGCTCGAGCACCGGCGTCCACTCCCGTGCAGCCGACACCCCGACGATGACGAGCACACCGATGGCGGCACCGAGGATTCCCCCGGTGAGCCCGAGCGCCGCCGACTCGGCGAGGAACTGCCAGGCGATGTGCCTTCTCGCCGCGCCGACGCTTCGCCTGAGCCCGATCTCCCCCACGCGTTCCAGGACCGACACCAGGGTCACGTTGGCGATCCCGATCCCACCGACGAGGAGCGCCACGCCACCGAGGACGAGAAAGAGGGTGTTGACGTCCGACTCCACCGCCGACTGCACCGCCCGGGGATCCGGGGGAACGGTGACGCGCAGCTGGGCGGGATCGGTCGGAGACAGGGCGGTGGCCGCCTGTTCGCCGATGAGCCGTGCCGCACCCACCTCGGTGCGGATCTGCACCTCGGCGGGCGCTTGGAGCCCGAACAGGCGGCGCGCCGTGCCGTCGGGGATGATGATGGCGTCGAGGAGCACGGGCTCCCGAGCAACGTCATCGATGAGCCCGATCACCGACAGGGTGGTATCCCCCACAAAGATCGCCGGCTGCTGGTCGACCCGAGCGATGTTCAAACGCCTGGCGGCCCCGGGGCCGAGCACGGCCACGGGGTCGCGCCGTTCCGAATGCCCCTCATCGAAAAACCGTCCCGTCCTCAGCTCGGCGACGATGGCGTCAAACAGGCCGGGAGAGGCGGCGTAGACCTCGATCGAGAAGTCCGATTGGCCGAGCGGGTCGTTGACCGGCACCGAACGGACGAGCTCGTTCTGGGTGTCGACCCTGCTCATCGTGCCCGCGGCGACGACTCCGTTGAGGCGCACCAGCCGCTCCTCGGCATCCCACGGTACGTTGGAAGTCTCGGTTCCCCCGCCTCCGAAGAAGCCGCCGGCGCGCACATTCTGCACCGACACCGACGTCGCCTGGAGAACGTCGAAGCGGCCGACGATCTGGTTGCCGGCGGTCTCGGCGAGACCGAGCGTGGCGACGAGGGCCGCGACCCCGAGCACGGTGCCAAGGACGGTGAGCGAGGTTCGTCCCGGGCGGGCCAGCATCCCGTTGGCCGCCTCGGTGATCACGTCGCGGAACCCGAAACGGCTGCGGACGATCCGCGCCTCCGTCATTGCCCGGCCTCGGTGAGCACACCGTCGACCATCTCGACGCGGCGGTCGGAACGAGAGCTGACCGTCTCGTCGTGGGTGACCACGACCAGGGTCAGCCCTTGTTGGTGCAGGGCGTCGAAGAGGTCGAGGATCGACTCGGTGGTCGTCGAGTCGAGGTTCCCCGTCGGCTCGTCGCACAACAGGAGGCTGGGGCTGGCGGCGACGGCGCGGGCGATGGCGACCCGCTGGCGTTCCCCGCCCGACAGCAGGCTCGGGGCGAATCCCATGCGGTGCGACAGACCGACGCGCTCCAGCGCCTCGGCGGCTTGTCCGCGCCTCGCTTTGCGCGGCGTCCGGTTGTACAGGAGCCCGGTCATCACGTTCTCCAGGGCGCTGCGGTGGGGCAGCATGTGGAAGCCCTGGAAGACGAACCCGATCTCCCGGCCGCGTAGGCCTGCCCGTGCCCCATCGCTCAGCGACGCCACGTCGTAGTCACGCAGCCGGTAGCTCCCGCGTGTCGGCTTGTCCAGGCATCCCAGGATGTTGAGCAAGGTCGACTTCCCGGAGCCGGACGGCCCGACCACGGAGACGTACTCGCCTTCATCGATGGCGAGGTCCACGCCGCGGACGGCTTCAACGGGGGGTGACGCAGGGAAGATGCGGTCGATCGAATCGAGCCTGACGACCGCGGTGCTGCTCACGACGTCGTCGAGGTCGTGTTGGTCTGGACGCCGACCACCACCCAGTCGTCTTCGCTGAGACCACCCTCCTCCACGGGCGTCACCTCCACGAGGCCTGCGGCAGTGGCCAGGCCCGGGAGC
>CAYQZO010000175.1:0-4656 GCA_964421925.1 uncultured Acidimicrobiaceae bacterium | reverse complement strand
CGCTTGCGGATGCGGTGGCGCGCCTCGGCGACCTGTGTGCCCCGCCCCGATGAGCCGGATCAATTGAGAGTCAGAGGTAATCCGTGAAGGCACTTGTCAACCTGCTCGCCGCGCTCGTCCGCCGACTCCCCTGGGTGGTGGTGATCGGCGTCATCCTGATCACGATGGTGTTCGGCAACTTCGCCCAGCAGTTCCAGCCGGCCGACAACGACAACGAGAGCTTCGCCCCCGAGGAGCCCGAGCTGGAAGCGATCGACACCATCAGTGATCTGTTCGGCGCCGAGTCGTCACAGAGCGTGATGCAGGTGATCATCTCCTCCGACAGCGGCGATGTCCTCACCCTCGACGGGCTGACCGCGGTGGATGCGGTGCGCACGACCGTGCTCGGCGGGAGCCTCGCGCCGTACCTCCTCGACCAAGAGGGGACCGGCCCGGTCGTGCACTACCTGACGCCGGTGGAGTTCGCCATCGGCAACGGAGCACCGGCGCCCACCACCGACCAGGAGGTGAAGGAGCTCTATCAGAGCGTGCTCAACAGCCCGGACACCCCCGCGGAGCTCGGCGGCCTCGCCGCGGGGCTGCTTCCCGCGCAGGGGGACCCGACCTCCGCGACTTCCCCCTCGGGCCTTCTGCTCATCTTCAACACCGGAGCCGCGTCCACCGACGAGTTCGACGAGTTCACCGCCGCATCGGGTGACGCCGCCGCTGAGATCCAGGCCACGCCCCTCCCTGCCGGCTTGACCGCAGAGCCCTTCTCGTTCGAGCTGCTCTTCTCGGACACCTCCGACTTCGAGGCCGAGATCGCCCGCCTCTTCGCCACCGCCGGCTTCATCATCCTGCTCGTCCTGTCCATCATCTTCCTGGTCCGGCCCAAGACCGGCCGCGATCGGGTGCTGTCGATCGTCGGGCTGATCGCCATGCTGGTGGCCGTCGGCATCCTCGTGCTCCCCAGCCTGGCGACCCTGTGGCCCGACGCCTTCCCCGAGGCGATCCAGGACCTCGAGCTCGGCGTGGTGCTCGGCGCCGCCGCCGGGATCTACCTGGTGGTGTATCTGCTGTGGTCGTTCGCCTCGAAGGGGCTGCGCCGCACCACCGCAGACACCCTCCTCACCATCATCGGCATCTTCATCGCCATCACCTGGATGAACGGCTACGGCTTCCTCCGCTTCGAGGAGCAAGGTCCGATGGCCCAGATCCTGCCCATCCTCCTCATCGGCCTTGGGGTCGACTACGCCATTCACATGAATTCGCGGTACCGCGAGGAGATGAACGCGAGCCGGCTCTCGGTGGACGACTCGATCGCGACGGCCATCCGCACCGTGGGCATCGCCCTGGTCCTGGCCACCATCACCACCGCGGTCGGGTTCCTCACCAACGTCTTCAACGACCTGCCCGCGCTCCGTGAGTTCGGCGAGCTGGCCGCGGTCGGGATCGTCTCCTCGTTCGTGGTCATGCTCACCTTCGTCCCTGCGGTGCGCGAGCTGCTCGATCGGCGCGGCGAGCGCAGGGAGACCGTCGATCGGGACATGCTCGCCGGCGGGGAGTCGAAGCGACTGCCCCGGCTCATCGGCCGCACCTCGTGGCTGGCGAAGCACGCCGCGGTGCCCGTCCTCGTCGTCTCCCTGCTGCTCGGAGGGCTCGGGGCGTGGGGCACGGCCAACCTGGAAGCATCGTTCAGCTTCATCGACTTCATCCCCACCACCTCACCGCTGCGGGACACCTTCAACACGCTCCTCGTCGATTACGGAGGCGGTTTCGGCGAGACCACCCAGGTGCTCATCTGCGACGAGGCAACGAACTGGCGAGGCTCGGACACCCAGGGCTTCTGCACCGATGACGGGAACGTGGCCAGCGCCGCCGCCTGGAACGGAATGGTGGAGGCTACCGGCTCACTCACCGGCGTCGCCAACGTCATCCAGTTCGGCGATTTCGCCGCCGCCGAGTCACCGGTGTCCTTGTTCTTCCAGATGGCGAACCCGGATTCCGAGCAGTTCGATGCGGGCGTCGCCCAGCTCGCCCAGACGGCCGGGATGACCGATGACAACCCGACGCTGGCCAGCGACGCCGACGTCGCTGCGCTGTACGACGCCATGTTCGCCGCCGCTCCCGCAGACGCTGCGGGGGTGCTTGCGCGCAACAACGGCGGCTACATCGCCGCTCTGGTCACCATCCAGACCCAGGCGGGCGAGCAAGGCGCGGCTCAGCTCCAGCAGGATCTGAACGCGGCCTTTGCCCCGGTCACCACCGACGGCCTGGCCGCGCTTGCGACCTCGGACGAGATCATCTCCGATGTGATCATCACCTCGCTGCAGAACTCCCAGGTGTCCTCGCTGCTGCTCACGCTGGCGGCGGCGCTGATCCTGCTCACGGTGAACTTCGCCATCACCGCCCGGCGGCCGATGCTCGGCGTGATCACGACGGTTCCCGTGGTGCTCGTGGTGCTCCTCTCCTTCGCCCTGATGACGCTGTTCGGCATCCCGTTCGGGCCGATCACCGCCACCATCTCGGCGCTCGCCGTGGGCATCGGGATCCCGTACATGATCCACATCACCCACCGGTACGAAGAGGATCGGGGGCGCTGCATCGACGAGAACGAGGGCATCGAGAGCACGCTCGTGCACACCGGTGGCGCCCTTGCCGGCTCGGCCATCACCACCATCGCCGGGTTCGGGATCCTCGTGACCTCGACGACCATCCCGTTCCGCCAGTTCGGATTCGTCACCGCCTACACCATCCTCCTGGCCTTGCTGGCGGCGGTGCTGATCCTGCCGAGCTATCTGGTGATCTGGGACCGCTGGCACCGCAACCGCGGCGAGGCGCCCATGGACTTCATGGCGGTGGAGGCGGCGCTGCAGACCGAGCTCGAGCCCGAGCCCGGGTCATGACCGACGAGCCCGACCGGCGGGCGATCTACGTCCCGGACGAGGTCGCAGCGGCCGCCGCCGTTCCCGGGGACCTCGACTCGGACGTCGACGATCTCGAGTACGCGGTTCCCGACACCGCCAGGCGCCGCCGCTCCGGCGTCGTGTATCTGATGGGAGCCGGGGTGGTCGGGCTGTTGATCGCCTTCGGCCTGCTCCCGTCCCCGATGTGGTGGACAACGGTGGCCGTGCTCGCCCTCGTCGGCGTGTATCACTTCGTCGCCGGGTGGAAGCTCCACATCAGGGAGGCGGAGGCGCTGGAGGCCGCCAACCGCGACGTCCCGTTCGTCGTCGGCCATGCCTCGGCATCGCTCGGCTTCACCGGCTGGCGCGCCCGTCCGGTGTGGAACGTGCTGGTGTTCTCGGCCGACGATCCGCCCTCCCAGCGGGCCCTGGTCCGTGTCGACGCCATCGACGCCCACACCGTCGACCACTACATCGAGGACGTCCCCGAGGCATAGCGGCACTGCCAACCCTGGGTTGTGGCATACACCACGTGTTGGTACGAGCCCACGGTTGGGGCGCCGTAAGGTGGCCCGATGCGCATCCTGTATCGCTCCGCGGCGATCGCCCACGCCACCGGGCCCGACCTCCTCCTAGACCACAGCATCCTCGTCGTCGACCACTCCATCGAGTGGATGGGTCCCGACGACGAGGTGCCATCCGACCATGGCGCCGACCGGGTCATCGACGCCGGCGGCGCCACCGCAGTTCCCGGCATGGTCGACGCCCACAGCCACGGCACCCTCCCCGGTGGGTCGCACTGGATCGACCGCATCGACGATCCCACCGCAGCGCTGCTCGAGGCCGCCGAGCACAACGGCGACATCGCCCACCGGGCAGGGATCCGGTGGTTCCGCGACGTCGGCTCGCCGCGGCGAGACGAGCGGGCCCTCGCCCTCACCGTACGCGACGCCTGGAAGGGCAGGCGCGACCGCCCCTACATCCGGGCGGCGGGAACCTGGATCGAGCGGGTCGGGATGTTCCAGTTCAGCGTGTCGGTGGACGACTCGGACGATGTCGCGGCGGTGGTCACCGGCCAGATCGACGATGGCGCCGATCTCATCAAGCTGTACATCGAGGGACCGGACGCCGACGTCTCCACCTGGTCCGTCTCCGAGGTGGAGCGGGCCGTGGCCGTCGCCTCTGAGCGGGGGGTGCGGGTCACCGCCCACGCCACCAACCTGCCGAGCGTGAAGGTCGCCGTCGCCGGCGGTGTCCACTGCGTGGAGCACGGCACCCACCTGGACGCCGACACCGCGGCGGCCATGGCCGAACGGGGCACCTACCTCGTGCCCACTCTGGCTATCAACCGTTCCTGGGCCGGCTTTGGTGAAACCACGACGCTGGAACGCTTCGCCGGAGCCGATGCTCCCAGGAGGCTCGAAGAGCGCAAGGAGCGGGCCTACGCCAGCCTGGTCAACGCCCGCGCCGCAGGGGTGACCATCGCCGCCGGCACCGACTTCGGTGGGGGATCGCTGCGGGCCAATCAGCTGGCCTGGGAGGTGGAGTGCCTGGTGGAGGCCGGGCTGGAGCCCTGGGAGGCGCTGGCGTCCGCTACCTGGATCGGCGGCGATCTTCTCGGTGAGCCCACTGCGGGGCGCCTCATGCCCGGCGGCGGCGCCGACTTCTTCCTGGTCCACGGCAACCCGCTGTCAGACCCGACCGCCCTATGGCGAGTCTGGCTGGTAGCCGGTAGCTGGGAGCTGGTAGCTGGTAGCTGGTAGCTATCTGT
>CAYQZO010000174.1:0-4696 GCA_964421925.1 uncultured Acidimicrobiaceae bacterium | reverse complement strand
CCGGTTCACCGCCGAGCCGTAGTAATCGCCGAGGCGGAGGTCGGCGTCTCCGGTGTGCAATGAGGCCCTGACGCGGATCGGGCGGGGCGTCGGCCACTCGGCTGCCGCAAGCGCTCGCTGCATGTCGGCGGCCGCGGCCACCGCGTCGGCCGGGTCGGAGAAGACGAGGAACCGGCTGTCGCCCTCTCCCCGTGGGCGCACCGGGACCCCGTCGTGGGCGATGGCAGCGTCCTCGATGGCGCGATCGTGCGCGGTGAGCGCCGCCATCATCGTGTCGGGTGCGTCTTCCCAGAGTCGGGTGCTGCCCTCGACGTCGGTGAAGAGGAAGGTGACCACACCTTCGGGAAGGGTCAGCATGGTCGGACGATATCAGGGAGCCCGGTCGGCCACCCGGGGCTGTTAGAGGGTGCGGTCAGCGCTCCAGCTCGGCGCGGTCCCAGCCCGCAGCGATCGCCGCCGCCTCGTAGGTGGTCTGGAGAAAGGCGAGCAGCGTCGCATCGGGGTCGTCGGCGGTTCGAACCGCCGCATAGGGGAGCAGGAACTCCCCGTAGTCCTCGTCGTAACGTGCTTGGGGAGGAGCAACGGGCTGCTCCCGGTAGCCGGTTGCGGGCTCGGGGTAGATGAACGAGTAGAAGTTCCCCTCGCCGTCGGGCCCCTGCCAGTAGCCGACCGTGATCGACTCGTGGGAGTAGGCCTCACGCATGACGTGGGGACCAAGATTGGCCACCGGGCGCTCGTAATCCGGCGCGGGGCGACCCGAGAACAGCGACAGGGCGAGGTCGAAACCGCCCCAGTAGAACTGGACGGGGCTGGCCTTGCCCAGGAACCCGGCGCGGAACCGTTCGAAGACCGGCGTCATGCGGGACAGCGCTCGCCAGAAGCGCGCCATCGCGTCCCGGTCGTAGGAGGCGTGGTCGTGGTCCTCGTCGAAGGGAATGGCGCCACCGATCTCCACCGGCATGGCCCAGATCGGTGTCCCCAGGCCGAGCTCGTCGAGCATCGTCATCAGCCCTGCGTAGAAGTCGGCGACCGAGCGGGGAGCGAGGGGCATCGTCCGCTCCGTTCCCGCGTCGGCGGAGACGACGAGGCGGTGGTCGACGAAGTCGAACTCGATCTGGAAGGATCCGGAGTCGCTCGGGAGCAGCGTCGTCGACAGACCCCGCGAGGTCACGATGAGGGGCACGTTCCACCAGTGCGAGATCACCGGGGTACGGGCGAGCTGGATCTTGCCCACGATCTGGGTCCACAGGTGAACGGTGTCGCGGGTGTCCTCCCATGTGGCCACCGGCACCTCGGGCCACGCCGCGGAGGGGGAAATCGGGCTGATCTCGTTCATTGGACGCATCGTAGAGACGGTCCGGTGACGCTTATCGGTGATGGCCGTCGTCGTTCAAGAGCGCTTCACGAGAGTAGGGCGCTTGCTGATCCGACTTCTCGGGCGTCGGGCGCGGCACCGACCGCAGTTTCGAGCGCTGAGCGCCAGCCCTCCGGGCGGTACCGCTCTGGCAGTTCTGCAACGGCGATTGCCACCCGGAGCCGTGATACGGCGGCGCTCTGATCGGTTGCCACCCGCAGAGCTTCCCCGAGGTCGGCGACGCTGTCTTCCACGTCGCCGCGCGCCAACAGGTACGAGGCGCGCTGCCGGAGGAGCTCGGGCAGGTGGAGCGTCTCGCCGGTCTTGTGCGCGCTCTCCAACGCTTCACCGGTGAGGTCGAGGGCCCGGCCCAGGTCGCCCGCATCTGCGTAGAGCTGCGCCAGACGGGAGAGGTGGGACGGAACGAAAGCCTGCTGACCCATGAGGCGCAACGTGGCGATGACCTGCTCGAGAAACGCCGGATCGGGTGCGATGTCCGGTTCGGCACTCGCCGCGTAGGACGAGCCGAGCATCACCCAGTAGGCATAGCCGTACTCATGCCCGATCGCCATCACGCGAGTGCCGAGCTCGCGGGCCGCGGCGTGATCGCCGTGGAAGCGTCGGATCCACGCCGCGTAGGTGAGCACATAGGCCTCGGTGAACGGCCCGCGTGGGAAACCGATCGTGCTGACTCGGCCAAGCGCCATGTCCTCCCAACGGGCCGACTCCTCTTGATCGCCCGCGATGGCGGCGAGGCAGGCGAGGGCGATCTCGGAGACGGCGATCGGATCGTTCGGCAACGGCCAGAACGGAGACACGGTCTCCTCCGGTGGCCGACGATCGAATCCGGCCATGGCTTGTTCGAGCGAGTGACGTGCCGCGGCGATCTCTCCTTGATAGAGCTGCTGGTATCCAGCACAGGACTGCACCTCCGGCTCGAACCAGGCAAATGCTGGTTCTTGGACCATGGCCGTCAGCTGCGCGATGAGCCGGTCCGAGGTGGCCAGGTCGCCGGCCACCAGCCAGTAGGCCCAGATGGCGATGAGCGAAGGCAACACCTGCGGTAGTGAACCGAGCCGGGTCGCGAGCACCTCCGCCCGCCGTTGATCCGCCTGAACCTCGGGTGAGGCATACCCCTGCATCGAGCTGACGCTGAGGCCACGAAGCATCAGTGCCATCAGTTCGGTGAGATCGCGTTCGTCAGACTCGGGCAGGTCGTCGACCAGGTCCAGCGCCGCCGTCAGCATTCGGGTTGCCTCGGTGTGGGCGCCCCCACCTTGGGCATCCTGGGCGCCGACGAGATACAGGGGGACGGCGCGAACGGGATCGCCGGCGAGCCTGAGGTGCTCCGCGATCAGGGCCGGTGCTTCGCCTCGCTCGGTGAGGAGGTCGGCGATCGCGCCGTGAGTCTGACGCCGGACGTCGAGGACCTGTGTTTCGTAGGCTGCGTCCCTGAGCAGGGCATGGCGGAACCTGAAGGTGCCCGAATCCTGCTCGTCGGGAATGATGACGCCGTCGCCGAGGAGCCGCGACAACTGGCCGTCGGTGTGGCCCGGGTCACCGACGACCTCGGCGACGATTGCCGGATCGAAGCCGACACCGATCGTGGCCGCAACCTGGGAGACCCGGAGGTCGAGACCCGGTGCCTTGAGACGACCGGTGAGCAGCTCTTGGAGACGGAGCGGGAAGAGGTCCTGGGCCTCCGATTCGAGGGCGGTGCGAGTCAGTTCCTCCAGGAAGAGCGGTATCCCGTCGGCGCGGCCGATGATGGAGCGTTCGAGGTCCTCGTCGAGGCCGACGTCGCCCGCCAATGCCTCAACCAGCATCTCTGCGGTCGTCTCGTCGAGGCGACCGAGCTCGATTACCTCGACGGCGTCGCTCCACGGGACGAGGGAGGGCTCACGGGTGGTGACGATCGTCATCAGTCCGGCGGGCGAGGCGGCCACAAGGCGGCCGAGGAGCGCCACGGTGGACGGGTCGGCCCACTGGAGGTCCTCCACGACGAAGAGCAGGGGAGTTGACGCCGCGGCCGCCCCGAGCCAGGCCACGAGGTGGTTGTAGGTCTCGTCGAGGAGCGCACTCGGTTCCAGCTCCGGCGCCGGGTAGTCGTCCTGGTCGATGTCGACCAGGGGTGCGATGAAGGGAACCGACTTCTCGGGGTCGAGGCCTTTGGCGACCAGGTCGTCGACGAGTCGGCCGAGGTCGGTCTCGCCCTCCTCCCCGAGGGCTTGTGCGAGCATGCGCCCGACCGGCCACAGCGACATGTTCGAGTAGTAGGGGAAACAGCCGGCGCTCAACACGTGACCCGAAGCACCTGTGACCAGGGCCCTCGTGTCGGCGACGAGACGGGTCTTGCCGATTCCGGCCTCCCCGCTCACGAGGAAGGTCGGGCCGGGGCGCGCTGCGACGGGTGCGGCGCCGAGGGCATCCCAGGCACTCGCCAATCGCGCGCGCGGCACATCCCTTCCCACCGTCTCGGCTCTCCGGTACCGCTCTGCCCCGATCCGGGTGTCGGTGTCGCGCGGGCGTTCGACGGCGAAGACCTCCACCGGGCGACTGATCCCTTTGAATTCACGCAGGCCGAGCGAGTGGACATCGAAATCGGCCTCGATGAGCTGCTGGGTGACGTCGGAAACGGCGACATGGTCTGGCGAGGCGAACTGCTGGATCCGGGCGGCGAGATTCGCCGCAGCGCCGATGATCGAATCGCGTTCCTGGAGTCGGCCCGGTTCTCCGACGTCGGCGACCACCACCCGGCCGGTGTGGATCCCGACCCGGACTTGCGGCTCGACGCCGAGTGAGGCTGCAAGCTCCTCTCGGGCCGCTCGCATCATCCCCACCAGCTCGAGGCCGGCCAGGACGGCGCGACGGGCGTCGTCCTCGTGTGCATGCGGATAGCCGAAACCGGCCAGGATGCCGTCTCCGATGTATCGCATCACGTACCCGCCGTACCGGCCGACGGCCGCTTCGGCTTCGGCTCTATAGCGGACAAGGACGTCGCGTACTTGTTCCGGCTCGACGGCCTCGGAGAGGGCGGTCGATTCCACGAGGTCCGAAAACAGCAGCGTCATCAGCGCCCGCTCGCCACCGGGTGCGCGCAGTTTGGCCCGAATGCGCTCGAGGAGCTGGACGGCGCGTGCGTTGTCGGGATCGACGGCACGGACCTCTTCCGCCGTCGCACGTGCGGTATCGAGTTCACCCGCCGAGAATGCGGTTTCGGCCGCGGTGAGCAGGCGCTCCAGCAGCTGATCGAGCCGCCGTTGGGCTGATGCTTTGGTCACGGTCTCACCGGCTGCGCCGGCCGAACGGCTCGACGCTCTCCCAGGGCCTCCGGGCCCTGTC
>CAYQZO010000173.1:0-4703 GCA_964421925.1 uncultured Acidimicrobiaceae bacterium | reverse complement strand
CCGATCGAGGCCAGCCGCGCGCCCGCGCGCGCCTTGTGCGAACTGGCGCCAGATCTCGGGTGGGAGGGCCTCGGCCGCCGAGATGCCGAGCCGGACCGACGACCAGTCCGTGTCGTCGAAGTCGGGGTCGGAGAGCACCGCGTTGTACAGGGCCGGTACCGAGAAGTAGAGCGTGGGGCGGTGGGTGCGCACCCGCTCCAGGAGGCGGTCCGGCATCGGGCGCCCGGTGAGATACACCGAGGTGGCGCCCGACCACAGCGGGAAAGAGAGGTTGTTGCCGAGGCCGTAGGCGTGGAACATCTTGGTGCTGGAGAAGGCGATGTCGTCGGGCCCGATGGCGAGCACGGGCTCGGCGTAGGACCGGCAGATACCGGCGACGTCGCCGTGCCGGTGGGGGATCCCCTTGGGCTTCCCCGTCGAGCCCGAGCTGTACAGCCAGAAGGCCATGTCGTCCGGGTCGGTGTCCACCGGGGAGAACTCGCCGCCTCCGTCGGACATCCACTCGTCGAGTGACTCGGCACCTTCCGGTGCGGCTCCGTTGGCGACGATCAGGGTCGTGTCGGGTCGCGAGACAACCTGGGGTCCGACGGCATCGAGGAACGGGGTGTCGACGACGGCGGCCACCGCCTCGGCGTCGTCGATGAAGTACCCGAAGTCCTCGGGCCGAAGCAGGAAGTTGCTCGGGATGGGCACCGCGCCGCAGCGCATGGCGCCGAGGAACGCCGCCGGGAAGGCGGGGGTGTCGTCGAGGACGAGCAGGACGCGGTCCCCCCGGGAAACACCCAGATCGGTGAGACGCTGTGCCACCGCACACACCGCGTCGTAGAGGTCCTTCGCCGACCACGACACGTCCTCGGCGGTGATGATGGCGGTGTCGTCGGAGCGGCCCTGCTCGAGCCAGCCGTCGACGAGGGTGCTGACGTTGGCACCGACCTGCACGGGCGCCTCCTCCCATCGCGCGGTGCGGCCGACATTATCAGCCGTGACCGACCGCCGCCCGAAGCGACCCACCCGGCTACGCTGCCCCGCCATGCTGTCACCCTCCCCGCACGACGACGCCGCCTTCGCCGCGGCCGCAGGCCGGCGGGTGCACTACCGGTGGCTGCGCCCGGAGGCGAACGGGACCCCGCTCGTGTTCCTCCATGAGGGCCTCGGCAGCGTCGAGCTGTGGCGCGACTTTCCGGACGCGCTCGTCGCGGCAACCGGTCTCGCCGGGCTCATCTACTCGCGGTACGGCAACGGGTGGTCCGATCCCCTGGCCGAGCCGCGCCGGGCCGACTACATGCACGACGAGGCACTCCAGGCGCTGCCCGAGGTGATCGAGGGCATGCTGGATCGGCCGCCCATCCTGGTCGGTCATTCCGACGGAGCTTCGATCGCGCTCATCTACGCCGGATCCGGGCATCCGGTGAAAGGGCTGATCCTCATCGCGCCCCACGTGTTCACCGAGCCGGAGGGGCTGGCGTCGATCGCGCAGATCCGCGACGAGTTCCCGGACTCTGAGCTTCCCGAGAAGATGGCCAAATACCACGTCGACGCCGAGGCCACCTTCCGGGGCTGGGCCGACGTCTGGCTCAGCGAGGAGTTCCGGTCCTGGAACATCGAGGAGTACCTGCCCGGCGTCGAATGCCCGATCCTGCTCGTCCAGGGCGAAGACGACCATTACGGGACCACGGCGCAGCTCGACGCCATCGAGCGGGCGGTGCCGGCGTCGGTCCAACGGCTGATGGTGCCCGAGGCGCAGCACTCACCCCACCTCTCCCAACCCGACCTGGTCGTGGCAGGATGCGCTCGTTTCATCGCCGATGTGGAGGCCCGATGACCGCGTCGATCACGTTGACCCGACGGGTGCAGTGGATCGACACCGATGCCGCCGGGATCTACCACTACTCGAACGTGGTGCGCTGGGCCGAGAATGCCGAAGCCGAGCTGCACCGGGAGGTCGGGATCATCGACCAGACCTTCGGCGCCACCCCGCGGGTGGCGGTCGAGTTCGCCTTTCACACGCCCCTGTACTTCGACGACGTGGTGGACACCACCATCACCGTGGCCCGGGTGGGGGAGACCTCGGTCACCTACGACATCGAGGTGAGAAGGGACGACGAGGTGGCGGTCACCGGCCGGGTGGTGACCGTGTTCACCGACCGGGAGACCGGCGCCAAGAAGCCGTGGCCCGACGACGTTCGGCGGGCGCTCGGCGGTTAGCGATCAGAACTCGATGACCTGACGCAGCGCCTCACCATCGGCGAGTCGATCGAGGGCGACGTTGATGTCATCGAGCCGGAGGCGGTGCGAGACCAACCGATCGACCGGAAAGCGATCCTCCCGGTAGAGCTCGATGAACCGCGGAACGTCGCGACGGGTCACGCACGAGCCGAGGTAGCTGCCGCGCACGGCTGCGGAGCCGACCACGAAGGGCGCGAGCTGCAGCTCGTGGGCGACACCGGGTCCGCGCAAGCCGAGGGCGGTGACCGTGCCGCCGCGCCGGATGAGCCGCATGGCCAGCGCAAAACCCTCCTGCGTTCCCGAGGCCTCGATGGCGTGGTCGACGCCGCCCCCGGTGAGCCCGGCAACATGCGCCGCGGTGTCTTCATCGGCCACCAGGACGTCGGCGGCGCCCAGGGCGGATGCCGCGGCGAGCTTGGTGTCGAGCCGGTCGATGGCGATGACCCGCTCCGCTCCTCCCGCCAGGGCGCCGAGGACCGCGGCGAGCCCGACCGCGCCGAGGCCGACGACGGCCACCGTGTCGCCCTCGCCTATGCCCGCGGTGTTGAGAGCGGTCCCGCCGCCGCAGAGCACGGCACATCCGAACAGGCAGGTTTCGCCGGGATCGAGCGCCTCGGGCACCTTCACCGCCGAGGCTTCGGAGACGAGGGTGTACTCGGCGAAGGCCGCCACGCCCATGTGATGGTGGAGGGGTTCGCCCCGGTGGGTGAGCCTGGTTCCGCCGGTGATCAGCTCGCCCTTCTGGTTGGCCGCGGTGCCGACCTCACACAGCCAGGCCTCACCGGCGCGGCACCGGGCGCACCCGCCGCACTGAGGCAAGTAGGCGAGCACGACCCGGTCGCCGGGGGAGAGGGCGGTCACATCCGGACCGACGGCGGAGACGGTCCCCGCCGCCTCGTGCCCGATCACCATGGGTAGCGGCCACACCCGTGTGCCGTTGACGACCGAGAGGTCGGATCGGCACAGGCTGGCGGCACCGACCTCGATCAGCACCTCACCGGGCCCGGGCTCGGGAAGCTCGAGCTCCACGATCTGGAGCGGGCGAGACTCGGCGTAGGGGCGGGGGAGGCCGCGTTCACGCAGGACGGCGCCGCGGAAGGTCGTCATGGTCGAAGCTTGCCACAGACGACTCCTGCCGGCTTTGGTGGGTACCGTAGGTGAGCGATGACCGATGCACCGGACATCCTCGGCTCGGATCAGCGCCCCGCGTTCTTCCCGGTGCCGAATGCGGCCGAGCTCGGCCTGGAGCCGCCGCCGGACCGGCACGGGCAGTCGGTGCGAGCGTGGGCTCGCTCGCTTGCCGGCATGCAGAAGGAAGCGGTCGTCGTCAACGGGCAGACCGGCCGGGCCTGGAGGCTGGTGAGCGACGAGGGCCCCTACCTGTCGGGCCACGACCGGGCGCCGTGTCCCCTGTGCAACTTCGTGACCGGGATGGCCGCCTCCTACACCAACGAGCTCCAGGCGCTCGCCGCCGATCGAGGCATCGACCTCGGCGACCTCCGGGTGACCCTCGACCTGTTCTACAGCATGGAGGGCTCGGCATTGCAGGGAACCATGATCGGCGGTGCGACCACGCCCGAGCTCGCCGTCGAAGTCCGCACCGACGCCGACGCGGGTGCGATCGAGCAGCTGGTGGCCGATGCGGTCGCGGCCGCCCCCGGCACAGGCCTGCTCCGCGGCGTCCTCAACAGCCGGTTCAACCTCGCCCGCAACGGCGAGCAGATTGCGGTGGGGCGGGTGGCGCCCCTCGATGCGCCGCTGGAGGAGGATCCGGGACGACGCTTCGATGACGTCACGGTCGGCGACACGGCCGCCGACGAGCTCATGGTCAAGCTGGAGGAGGCCGAGGAGATCGAGGGGGTGGCCGGAGGGGTGGCGTCGAGCCTGCAGGAGTCGCAGAAGCGCACCCTGCACGTCCGTGCGGTGTGCACCATTCGAGACGACGGGGTCAAGGAGATCGTGGAGTACCTGTACAAGCCGATCGGCTCCCGGTTCCGGTTCCTCTCCGACGAGGCCCCCGAACGCGGGGGATCCGGGCTGGCGCCGGACGCGGCGAGCTACATCGCCGCCGGGGTCGCCTTCTGCTTCATGACCCAGATCGGCCGCTACGCCTCCATCACCCGCAAGCCGATCGAGGAGTACCGGGTGGTACAGGATCTGTACCTGTCCTCCGGTGGCACCGCAGCCGCCATCGCCGACCCGGTGGAGACCCACGTCTACCTGGACACCGACGAAGACGATGAGTTCGCCCGCACCACGCTGGACATGGGGGAGCAGACCTGCTTCCTCCACGCCACCTGCCGCACCGACCTCGACGTGGCGACGCGGGTGACCAGCGGCGCCGCCTAGACCCGACGAACACCCTTGACAAAGCGTTGTGTTTGCCATAGATTGTCCTTACCGACCGGTCAGTCGGTCGGTAAGAGGCGAGACCATGGCACAACGAGTCCGCAACCGGCCCGAGGTCACCGAAGCCA
>CAYQZO010000172.1:0-4718 GCA_964421925.1 uncultured Acidimicrobiaceae bacterium | reverse complement strand
GCGGTGATGAGCTCGGGCTTGACCGGCTCCAGATAGAGCTCCTGCATGCGCCGGGTCGCCTTCTCGTCGGGGAGGGAGGCGATCTCCTCGTAGACCGGCATCGGGTCCTCGTAGCGGGTCCACAGGCCTTCCAGGTTGAGCACGGCAAGGCCGCCGAGCTTGCCGATGGCGATCGCGGTGGTGGGGCTGACGGCGGAATCCATGCCCGAGGCGAGGAGCGGCAGCTCGAAGGTGAAGGCGTCTATCTCCCAGCTCAGGTCGACGTCTTCTGGGTCGCGGGTTCGCCGGGAAGGGACGATGGCGATGTCGTCGAAGCCCCACGCCCGCCGGCCCGACTTGGAAATACCGATCTCGATCTCCACCACATCCTCCAGGTCCGCCAGCGTGGACTCGGAGGGTACTAGGTGGGGAGCACCTCTCTGGTCTCCCCCACGCAGTGGGGGAGACGCGGCGGACCGAAGGTCCGTCGCAGAGGGCGCCCGGGCTTTTGGTCTCCCCCACGCAGTGGGGGAGACGCGGCGGACCGAAGGTCCGCCGCAGAGGGGGCTCTTGAACTCAATCCCACGATCCGGTACGCGTGCCACATGGCTCGTCGTGACCGAAGGTTGCTCGCCTACGCCCGCACTATGAGAAGTGAGCCGACGGTCGCCGAAGATCGCCTGTGGTATCACCTCCGCGCCCAGCGGATGGGCGTGAAGTTCCGCCGCCAGGAGCCGATCGGTCCCTACATCGTCGACTTCGTCTGCTTGAAACGACGACTGATCGTCGAGGTTGACGGCGACAGCCACGACGATCTCGCCCGTGACGCCCGGCGCGACCGGTGGTTCCTCGACAGAGGATGGTTCGTACTCCGTTTCTGGGATGACTACATCCTCGACCAGATGGACGACGCTCTCGGGCTCATCGAGCTCGCGCTGCGCGACCCCGCGCGGTGCCCGATCCGCTGAATCGTGAGTAGCCCCCTCTGCGTCGGGCCAAGCGGCCCTCCGCGTCTCCCCCGCTACCGCGGGGGAGACCAACAGACCTACACCCGATCGAGGCCGACCGCGGTGCGGACCTCCTGCTGGCAGCCCTCGGCACGCGTGCGGGCGTCGAGGGCACCCCGCTGCATGATGCGGGCGACCTCCTCGTCGTCGAGCGACTTGTAGGCGGCCCGGATGGGAGCGAGCTCGGCGATGACGGCCTCGGCGACCGCCTCCTTGAACGCCCCGTACCCGCCGTCCCCGTACTGCCCCACCAAATCGTCGATCGAGCGGCCCGTACACGCCGACATGATCTCGAGCAGGTTGGAGATACCGGGCTTCTCCTCGGGGTCGTAGCGCACGGTCGGCTCCGAGTCGGTGACCGCCGACATCACCTTCTTGCGGATCTCGTCGGGCGGGTCGAGCAGGTTGATCCTGCTCTTCGGGTTGGGATCGCTCTTGGACATCTTCGCCGTTGGATCGGTGAGCGACATCACCCGTGCCGCCGTCTCCGGGACCAGGCCCTCCGGGATGGGGAACACCTCGCCGAACCGGTTGTTGAAGCGCTCGGCGAGGTCGCGGGTCATCTCGATGTGCTGCTTCTGGTCGTCGCCCACGGGTACCAGGTCGGCGCGCAGCACCAGGATGTCGGCGGCCATGAGCACCGGGTACTCGAAGAGCCCGAGGTTGGCGGGAACGCCCTGTTCGACCTTGTCCTTGTATTGCGTCATCCGGTTGAGCACGCCCATCGGGGTCATCGTCCCCAGGATCCAGGCCAGCTCGGGGTGCTGGGGCACCTGGCTCTGCATGTAGAGCAGCGACCGGTCCGGGTCGATGCCGATGGCGAGCAGCACCTTGGCGGTCTCGAAGCGGGTCGCCTCGAACTCCTTGGGCTCGTACGGGCTGGTCATGGCGTGGAGATCGACGATGCAGTAGATCGGATCGATGTCCGGGTCGTCCTGGAGCGCAACCCAGTTGCGGAAGGCACCCAGGTAGCCGCCAAGGTGCATGTTCCCCGTCGACTGCACCCCGGAGAACACCGTCTTCTTCTCGCCCACCGCTCCTCCTCACTCCGTTCTTGCGTAGCTACAGGCCAGATATGGCCGCTGTGTACGCAAGAACCCAGATCGTATCCAAATCGCGGCCTCAAGTAGGCTCGACCCGGGGTCGACGCCAGGTGGGGACCGTGTCATGACCACAACGCAGAGCCCACCCAACGATCTGGTGCCGGGTCGCAGCGACCGGCTGCCCTACCTGCCCGGCCTGGACGGGCTGCGGGCCTACGCCGTGATCGCCGTGATCGTCTACCACGCCGCCTTCGGGTTCGTTCGGGGTGGCTTCCTCGGCGTCGAGGTGTTCTTCGTCATCAGCGGCTTCCTCATCACCTCGTTGCTGTTGCTCGAACGCGAGCGCACCGGCACCACCGACCTCAAGGCCTTCTGGACGCGCCGGGCCCGCCGCCTGCTCCCTGCCCTCTTCGTGCTCCTCGCCCTCGTGGTGAGCGCCGCGCTCCTCTTCGCCCAGGACGCCCTCACCCGGCTCGGTGAGGACGTCGCCGCCGCCCTCACCTACACCAGCAACTGGGTGATGATCTTCCGCCACGAGTCCTACTTCGAGGCGTTCGCCCGACCCCCGTTGCTCCGCCACCTGTGGTCGCTCGCCATCGAGGAGCAGTTCTACGTGGTTTGGCCGTTGCTGTTCGCCGGAGGGGTGGCCTTCTTCGGCAAGCGGGCGAGGGGCCGCATGCTCAAGTGGGTGGTGCTCGGCGCGGTGGTGTCGACCGCGCTCATGTGGACGCTGTACGTCCCCTACGACGATCCGTCCCGGGTCTACTTCGGCACCGACACCCGGGCTGCGGGCATCCTGGTCGGCATCGCCCTCGCCTTCATCTGGCGGCCGGGCAAGCTGGCCAAGCTCCGCCCCATCGGTGCCTTCACCATGAACCTGCTCGGCGTCTTGGCCCTCGCCGGGCTCACCGTGGCGCTGCTCCGCCTCGGCGAGTACGACCCCGCGCTCTACCAGGGCGGATTCCTGGTGGTGTCGCTGCTCACCGCCATGGTCATCGCGGTCACCGTGCATCCCCAGGGCGCATTGACCCCCGTGCTCGGCACCGGGTTGCTGGTGTGGGTGGGCAAGCGCTCCTACGGGCTCTACCTGTACCACTGGCCGGTGTTCATGCTGCTCCGCCCCGAGGTCGACGTGGCGTGGACGCGCTGGCCGACCCTCGCCGTCCAGCTCGCCCTCACCGTGGCGATCGCCGAAGCTTCCTATCGATGGATCGAGCAGCCCATCCGCACCCAGGGGTTCAAGGCCTGGGCGAGCGAGCTCACCCCGAAGCCGGTTCGCCGCGACCGGCACGCCTGGGCGGTGTGGCCCGCGGTGGCCGCCGCCTTCGTCGTCGGCGTCACCTTCGGCCTCCTCCAGGGCTCGGCGGCCCCACCGCCGGAAGAAGCGATCGCGGCGTCGCCCGTTGAGCCGTTGGCTCCCTCGGCGACCACGACGACGATCGCGGGCACGGTCATCGAGGAGGAGTCCGGTGATGGCTACGCCATCAGCTGGGCACCGGTCGAGGATGTCGACCCCGGTGTGCGCTCCGGGAAGGACCCGGTGGAGGGGCCGCCGATCCTCATCGGTGACTCCGTGATGGCCGGGGCCATCCCCGAGTTGGTGGCGGCCTTTGCTGGCGAAGTGGTCATCAACGCCGTCACCAGCCGGCAGATGGCAGACCTTCCACCGATCCCGGGCGAGGTGGTCGAGGGCAACCCCATCGGCGGCGTCGTCGTCATCCATCTCGGCACCAACGGGACCTTCAGCCCGGAGGCATTCGATGCCGTGATGGGCGCCCTGCCCTATGCCAAGGCGGTGTACTTCGTGAACGCCCGCATGCCCCGCCGCTGGCAGGATCCGGTGAACACCGCCCTCGCGGCGGGGGTGGAGCGCTGGGAGCAGGCGCACCTCATCGACTGGTTTGCCGCATCGGCGGACCATCCGGAGTACTTCGTTCGCGACCGGGTCCACCTGTCCTATGCGGGTCAGGATGCGTATGCAGCGCTGCTGGCCACCGCGGTGACCCCGGCCCCGGCTCCCTAACGACCGATCTCCTCGGCGAGATCGACGGCGGTGACCGTCTTCGTCTCCGCCAGCCGGGCGCCGGCCACGCCGTGGTGGTAGGCGGCAGAGCGCGCCGCCACCGGCGCAATGAGACCGGCCGCCGCATAGGCGCCGACCATCCCGGCCAGGACGTCCCCGGTGCCGATGGTTGCCAGCTCCGGGCCCCCGGTCGTGACCACCCAGGTTTCGACGCCGTCGGTGACGAAGGTGGGGTTTCCCTTGAGCAGGACAACCACTCCGGCATCGCTCGCGAGGCGGCGGGCGGCGTCGTAGCCGGCCGACTCGCCGGTGAGGCGCGTGAACTCGCCGGCATGCGGCGTGATCACCGTCTTGCCGCGGCGTGTCGCCAGCAGGGTCGGCGTATCGAGGGCGTTGAGACCGTCGGCATCGAGGATGAGCGTCCCCACCCACCCGGCGAGCAGAGCGTCGACGAAGCCGTCCTCGACGGGTCCGAGGCCCGGCCCGACGATGAGGGTGTCATAGCGCTCCGCACCCTTGAGCACCGAGGGTGCGTCGACCGGGGTGAAGCGATCGGCGTCCCCCACCCCCACCGTCATCACACCCGGATCGAGGGACGCATAGATGGACTGCAGACCACCGGGAGACACGATGGCGGTCGCTCCGGCGCCCGCATTGAGCGCGGAG
>CAYQZO010000171.1:0-4728 GCA_964421925.1 uncultured Acidimicrobiaceae bacterium | reverse complement strand
CTTGGTGCGCCCGTACATCGAGCTGTCCGGACGGTGGTAGAGCATGGACTGCTCGTTGCCCTTGATGGTGAACTCGGCGGGTGGCTCGCCGTCGCCTCGCCAGGCGCCGGCAACCTCTTCTTCGGCTCCTTGCTCGGGGGCTGTGCTTTCCGTTGCCTCGGCTGACGCCTCGGCAGAGACTGCCTGATCGTCTTCGGGCTTCTCGAGCAGCGCTTCGGTGGCGTCGGCAGCCGTCTCGACGGACGCTTCGGTGGCAACCACCTCTTCTGCCGCGGACACCTCTGACGCGGCTGGGGCTTCGACCGCCTCCTCGACCACTTCTTCGATCTCCTCGGCTTCTTCTCTCGCCTCTTCGAACTCGGCGGCGGCGTCGGCGGCGGTGGGGTCGGTCTTGCGCTTGCCGCCACCGGCCTCGATGAGGCGCTTGCCCCCACCGGCCTCGACGGTGCGCTTGCCCCCACCGGCCTCGATGAGTCGGCTCCCCGCCCGGTCACCGGCCGCAGCCTCGGCGCGGGCCCGTGCGGATCGGTGGCGCGGCGCAGGACCTCCGGCGGCCATGCGGGCCTCGGCGGCGATCTTCTCCGAGCGGAGGGCGCCGGTCTCCAGCATGTCGCCCTTGTACACCCAGCACTTGATGCCAACCGCACCGACGCTGGTGTCGGCGGTGGCCTTGCCGAAGTCGACGTCGGCGCGCAGCGTGTGAAGGGGCACGCGGCCCTCCAGGTACCACTCGCGGCGGCCCATGTCGGCGCCGCCGAGGCGGCCGCTCGCCTGGATGCGCACCCCCTCGGCACCGGCCTTGAGGGCGGTCGATACGGCGCGCTTCATGGCGCGACGGAAGGCGACCCGACCCTCCAGCTGGTCGGCGACGCTGCGGGCGAGCAGCGTGGCATCGAGCTCCGGGTTTGGGACCTCGATGACGTTGAACTTGACCTGGCGCCCGGTGAGGTCTTCCAGCCCGGCGCGCAGCCGGTCGGCCTCGGAGCCGCCGCGGCCGATGACGACGCCGGGACGCCCGGTATGGATGTCGATCTGGACCCGCCGCTCGCCGAGGCGCTCGATGTCGATGCGGGACACCGCACCGCGCTTGAGCTCGTCGCGCAGGTACTTGCGGATCTTGTGATCCTCATTGACCTGCATGGCGTAGTCCTTCTCGCTGTACCAGCGGGATTTCCAGTCGGTGATGATCCCGAGCCGGAGCCCGTACGGGTGAATCTTCTGGCCCATCAGGCAGTCTCCTCGTCGTCGGCCACCACGATGGTGATGTGACTGGTGCGCTTGCGGATTCGGGTGGCGCGGCCCCGGGCACGGGGGCGCCACCGCTTGATCGTCGGCCCTTCGTCGGCGTACGCCTCGGCGATGAACAACTCGTCCCGGTCCATGGCGTGGTTGTGCTCGGCGTTGGCCACCGCCGAGTTCAGCGTTTTCAGGACGATCTGGGACGGCTTGCGCGGCGTGTGCTCCAGGATGACCTGGGCGTCTTCCACGGGCAACCCGCGCACCAGGTCGAGCACCCGGCGCATCTTGTACGGCGACTGCCGCACGTGCATGTTCTTGGCGTGTGCCTTCATGTGATCCTCGCTGCCCGTTCCCCGACGTTGTGGCCCCGGAAGGTCCGGGTCGGGGCGAACTCGCCCAGCTTGTGGCCGACCATCGACTCCGAGATGTAGACCGGCACGTGCTTGCGACCGTCGTGGATGGCGATGGTGAGGCCGACCATCTCGGGGATGATGTCGGAGCGGCGGCTCCAGGTGCGGATGACCTTCTTGTCGCCGCTGCGGTTGGCCGCTTCGACCTTCACCAGCAGGTGCTCGTCGACGAACGGGCCCTTTCTCAGACTTCTCGACATCGTTACCTCCGACCCCTCTTCGAACGGCGTCGCACGATGTACTTGTCGCTCGCCTTGTTCTTCTTGCGGGTGCGGCCCTCCGTCTTGCCCCACGGGCTGGTGGGGTGCCGGCCACCCGAGCTCTTGCCTTCACCTCCGCCGAGGGGATGATCGACGGGGTTCATGGCCACACCGCGGGTTTGCGGCCGCTTGCCCTTCCACCGGTTGCGGCCCGCTTTGCCGATCTTGACCAGCTCGGCCTCGGTGTTGCCGACCTGGCCGATGGTCGCCCGGCAGTCGAGGGGCACCTGTCGCATCTCTCCGGAGGGCAGCCGCACGAGCGCGAGCTTGCCCTCCTTGGACATGAGTTGGATGGCGGTACCGGCGGACCGGCCGAGCTTGGCACCGCCCCCGGGGCGCAGCTCCACGGCGTGCACGATGGTGCCGGTCGGGATGTTGCGCAGCGGAAGGGCGTTGCCCGGCCGGATGTCGGCGCCGGATCCGGACTCGAGGAGGTCACCGACCTCGATTCCGACCGGGGCGAGGATGTAACGCTTCTCCCCGTCCACATAGTGGAGGAGGGCGATGCGGGCGTTGCGGTTGGGGTCGTACTCGATGGCGGCGACCTTGGCGGGCACCCCGTCCTTGGTCCTGCGGAAGTCGATCACCCGGTAGCGGCGCTTGTGCCCGCCGCCGCGATGACGCGACGTGATGCGGCCGTACGTGTTGCGGCCGGACGAGCGCTTCTGCTTGGCGAGCAGGCTCTTCTCCGGCTGCGCCTTGGTGACCGTCTCGAAGTCAGAGACGGTCTGGAACCGGCGACCCGGCGATGTCGGCTTGACCTTCTTCACACCCATGGCCCTATACCTCGAAGATGTCGATGGAGTCGCCCACAGCGAGCTTGACCAGGGCGCGCTTGGTGTCCTTGCGCTTGCCGACGACCCAGCCGGTGCGCTTGACCTTGCCTTTGCGGTTCATCGTGTTCACCGAAACCACTCGCACCCCGAACAGGGCGGAGACCGCCTGCCCGATCTGTGTCTTGTTGGCGCCACGGTCGACGACGAACGTGTACGTGTTGAAGTCGTCGATGAGGTCGTACGACTTCTCCGACACCACCGGCTCGATGATGACGTCGTGGGGATCACGGAGGGTCCGCTTCATGAGTCCTCCTTGTCACCCTTGGGGTGGGTGCCGGCGAGCTTGAACCCGGCGGCCGCGGCTGCCTCCTCCGAGCTGAACCAGACCTCGGCCTTGGTGCGCCCGTAGAGAGAGCTGTCGGGCCGGTGATAGAGCATCGAGCCCTCGTTGCCCTTGATGTCGAAGCCAGCGGGCGCCTCACCTTCACCGCGCCACATGCCGCCGCCCTCCGGATGGGTGTGGGCTTTGGAGAAGCCGGCCGCCTCGGCGGCTTCCTCGGACGCGAACCATTGCTCGGCGATGGTCAGGTCGTAGACCGTGCTGTCGGGACGGTGGTACAGCATGGAGTCCTCGTTGCCTTTGATGTCGAAGCCCTTGGGCGGCTCGTCACCCTCAGCGGTGGGGCGCCAGGAGCCGGCGTTGTCCGTTGAGCGTTGAGCGTCGTCCGTTTCCTCAACGGGCAACGGGGAACGGGCAACGCTCTGCGCATGCTCCTCGGTCCCCCGTGGCACGCTCTGCCCGAGCTCCAGTGTCCCCTTCGACATGATCACGGTCTCGGCCCACAGCACGTCGTAGGTATTGGCCTGGCCCAGGTTGGAGGCGATGACCCCTTCGATGTTGCGGAACGACTTGATGGCCACGCGCTCGTGGTCCTCAGCGATGAGCAGGATCTTCCCGGTGACGCCCATCGCCTCCAGCAGCGCCGTCGCGTTCTTCGTCTTGGGCTCGTCCCAGACGTCGAAGGTCTCCACCACCTTGATCTGGCCGTCGGCGGCACGGGCGGACAGCGCCGAGCGCAGGGCGAGGCGCTTCATCTTCTTGGGCGTTCGCTGCGAGTAGTCGCGGGGCTTGGGACCGTGGGCCACTCCGCCGCCGGCCCACTGCGGGGAGCGGATCGACCCGTGGCGGGCCCGGCCGAGGCCCTTCTGCCGCCACGGCTTGCGTCCACCGCCGCGCACCTCGGCGCGGGTCTTGGTGGAGTGCGTCCCGGAGCGGGCTGCAGCGAGCTGTGCGGTCACCACCTGATGCATCACGTCGGTGTTGGGCTCGATGCCGAAGATGTCCGGGTTCAGCTTCACCGTGCCGCTCTTGGTGCCGTCGGCGGTGTACAGGTCTGCGGTGAGGTCAGGCATGGGCCTTCACCGCCTCTCGGATCAACACCACCGAGCCCTTGGCTCCGGGGATGGCGCCCTTGAGGAGCAGCACGTTGCGCTCGGCGTCGACGTCCACGACCTCGAGGTTGAGGGTGGTGGTGCGCTCGCCGCCCATGCGCCCCGGCATCCGCTTTCCCTTGAAGACGCGGGCGGGGGTTGCACACGCTCCGATGGCGCCGGGGGCGCGGTGGACCTTGTGGGCACCATGGCTGGCGCCCTGGCCCTTGAAGCCGTGCCGCTTCATCACGCCGGCGAAGCCCTTGCCCTTGGAGATCCCGGTGGCATCGGCGCGCGAGCCGACCTCGAGGACCTCGGCGATTTTGATCTCCTGACCGAGCTTGTACTCGGAGGGATCATCCACACGAACTTCCACGACATGGCGGTGCGGCCCGACGCCGGCCTTTGCGTAGTGACCGGTCTGGGCCCGGTTTGCCGAGGCCATCTCCTTGTAGGCGATCTGCACCGCGGCGTATCCGTCCTTTTCGGGGGTCTTGATCTGGACGACGCGAACCGGACCGGCCTTGACGATGGTCACCGGGATCGCCCGGCTGTCCTCATCGAAGACCTGGGTCATGCCCAGCTTCTCGCCGATGATCATGTTCACGTCTT
>CAYQZO010000170.1:0-4820 GCA_964421925.1 uncultured Acidimicrobiaceae bacterium | reverse complement strand
TCGGCGTCGGTGCTCCGCAGCTTCGCCACGTAGGTCCAGATCGCCCAGATCAGGGTGAGTCCCATGATCGGGGTCCCGATCCGCTCAAGCCACGGGGTCTCAGTGAGGAACCCGGCTGCGAACAGCACCAGACCGACGTTCACGCCCCCCACCAGCCACCACTCGTGGCGCTGGGTGGGAACGGTGGCCCGGGCAATGTGGCCGAGGATCACCATGGCCATCACGCCGACGAAGTTGAAGTGGTCGAGGGATAGGAAGACGCCGCGCGGAATGTCCTCGAAGTCGGCGTACTTGCCCGAGGAGAGGCTGAAGATGAGGTAGGCAAGGACTCCGAGCCCGGCGATCAGCCACAGCATGGAGACCCTGCCGAACAGGCCGGGCACCGACTCCAGCCATCGCGACGGTGCCAGCTCCTTGCGCATCCGCACCAGGAAGATGACCAGACCGAGGACCTCGAGGGGTACGTTGAGGGTGGCGATGTTGAAGTTGTCGGCCAGGATCCCGATGAGCAGCATCACCCCGGCCAGGAAGACGGCAGCTACCTGGACCGCCCCCCACCGGTTCGACCGGACGGTGCGCTGCTCGTCGCTGATCAGCCATTCGATGAGGCCGATGCCGGCGAGGATCAGATAGCCGATGATCATCGTCCCCGGGTGGGACTCACCGACGCGAGGTCCCATCTCCTCGGAGACACCAGGGATCGATCCCCTGGCGACGTAGATGCCGAGCAGGATCCCGAAGATGGCGCCGATGACCAGGGAGAAGAACGCGGCGAGCATGGCCAGCTGTGGCACCGTGAGCGCGTGCCCCCGCGTCTGGCTCCACACCCACCAGAACAGCCAGAGCACTACCAGGAACACCAGGCTGCCCGCGATGGGGCGGAGGACTCCCTGGGTGGTGACGAAGGCGGCGATGTACAGCGCCACCGCTACCGCCAGTGCGGTGCCGAGGGCCCGGGTCTGCCTGGCCAGGGCCGCACTCACCTCGCGGCCCTGGGTGAACATGCGGAAGGCGCTGGCGACGACCGACAGCGTGATGAACCCAAGCGTGCCAGCGTGCAGATGCGTGAGGATGAGCTGCCGGCCGAGGTCCCCGCTCACATCGAGTGCTCCGGTGTCCTCGGTGGCAAAGGCCACCAGGTCGATCCCGCGCACGATGCCGATGATGATCGTGATCAGGAAGATGAGCAGGGCCGTGATGTACAGGTCACGCGAAGCCCGCCACAGCGCGGTCTTGGCCTCCATGGGTCCTCCCTCGATTGTGCGGAGCACGCGCTCCCGTCGCCCCCCAAACACTCGACGCTAGCGAGCGCAGGGCGTGCCCGGCAACTAGCCCCCGCCGGGGTCGGTCGCGCCGCCCAGCCCGCAGTCGGTGCGCACCGCGTCCTCGTCCAGGCCGCCGAATTCGATGCGCTCATAGGCAACGACGGTGCGACGCTCTCCATCGGTCATGGTGTCGTCGCTGGAGGGCATCACGCCCTTGTCGACCGTACCGCCGGTGCCGTAGGTGGGGCCGTGGGCCTCCACCCATTTGACGGCACCGAGCCGCACCCACTCCAGGTGGGTATCGCAGCTGGGAAACACGGCAGCGACCTGGCTGAGGGCGGGACCAACCCCGCCCTCACCTCGTCCGCCATGACACGCGACGCAGCCCTTGCCGGTGTAAAGGTCGCGTCCCTCGGCGAGCAACGGGGTGCGGCCCGACCCCCCGCAGGCGGCGGCGAAGACGACACACACGATGATGAGGACTGCCGGCCGCACGGCGCCCGAGGCTACTTCCCCACCAGCTCCAACCCGGCGTCCATCGCCGCCAGGTTGATCTCGGCGAAGGGTCCGGAACCGGCCACCTCCCGCAGCGCCTCCATCGGGTATGGCTCGACCATGGTCATGGCGATGGTGAGGTAGGCGAGGCCCATCGAGGTCTTGGGGATGCGCTCCGACGCCGCCTTGGGGTCGAAGGCGACCACTTTGGCCTCGGCGGCCAGGTCGGCGTATTCGGGGATGGTGATCACCAGGTCGTCTGCGGTCATCTGCTCCAGGTAGGGGCCGGCCTTGCGATAGCCGTCCTCGGAGATGACGAGCAGCACGTCGGGATGGGTGATGGTGCGCAGCGGCATCTCCTCGGGCGACAGCCACAGCTGGGACACCGAGTGTCCCGCCTTCACCGTCACCGGGAAGTCGTCACGCTGCGCCGCCCACAGCCCGGACGTGATCCCGGCGGTGGCCATCAGCTTCACCGCGGAGCGGACCTTTCCCCCGGCCGACCCGGCGGCCACGATGGCGAGTGGCCGGTCCAGGTTGTGGGAGTGGGTCACCGGGATGGGTCGGGGCCCGGGCCGTTTGGCGCCGGCGAGCGGCTCGTGGATCTTGCGATAGCCGGCTGCGTACTCGGTGACGTCGCGCTCGTAGAGGAGCCCGGGCTCCAGGCCCCAGGCGCGCATGTCCTCCTCCATGCCGGCCCGGGTGAACTTGTTGGACCGCACGTAGTAGGCCGTGCACAGGTCCCAGATGTCGAGCAGGGCGAAGCCGGGGTGCTCGATCGCCTCCTGGAGGCGGTCGGTGAGGTCCTTGTCGAAGGAGCTGCCCCGGTACGCGTAGCCGGCCCCGTTGACCCCGACGGTGGCCACGATGTCGAGCGGGTGCTCCAGATTGCCAAGCGGCGTGGTGGCGGTGACCCCGGCCTCGGGGGTGGTCACCGAGTGCTGGCCACCGGTCATCCCGAAGTTGAGGTTGTTCATCACGATGACCGTGATGCCGATGTTGCGCCGGGCCGCCGACAGCAGGTGGGTGCCCCCGATGCCGGTGCCGCCGTCGCCCATGAGGACGATCACTTCCAGCTCTGGTTTGGCCAGCTTGATCCCGGTGGCGTAGGTGGTCGACCGCCCGTGCAGCCCGTGGAACGCCGAGGTGGTGAAGTACTCGTCGGAGAGGCCGACGCACCCGATGTCGGAAACCAGCACCACCCGGGCCGGGTCCAGGTTCATCCGGATCATGGCCTCGTCGAGCCGGTCCAGGATCAGGCCGTGGCCGCACCCGGGGCAGAAGGGGTACTTCTCCTCGGTCTTGTAGGTGGCGATCGGGGTGACGGTGATCGTGGCCATCAGAAGGTATCGGCGATCTCTTCGAGGGTAATGAGCTCACCATCGATGCGGTTGACCCCGATGACTTCCCGGTCGCCGGCGATGCGCTCGATCTCCCGCCGGTACAGGCCCATGTTCAGCTCGGGGACGATGACGCGCTCCACACCCTCCATGGCCTCGGCGATGGCGCGCTCCGGGATGGGCCACAGACTGTGCACGGTCAGCATCGACATCGGGGTGCCCTGCTCCCGGGACCGCCGCACCGCGGCCTTGGCCGCACCCGCGGACACCCCGTAGGAGAGCACGAGGGTGGTGGCGCCGGGGTCGAGGTCGGCGTCGACGAACTCGAGCTCGTCCAGGTGGTCCTCGATCTTGGCGATCAGGTGCCGGTTGAGGGCGTCCACCTTCGCCGGGATCTTGGTGATGTAGGCGCCCTCGTCGTGGGTGGACCCCGTCACCCGGAACGGGTCGCCCTCCCCGTACTGGCGAATGGGTGTGACCTCGCCCGGTTGGTCGAAGCCGTAGGGCAGGCCGTGGTCGCGGGTGGGTCGTTCCACCGGAGACACCTTGGGGTAGTCGGCGACGTCGACCGCGGACAGGGTCATGCCGAGCTCCTTGTCCGAGACCAGGAACACCGGCGTGCGGAAGCGCTCGGCGAGCTCGAAGGCCTTGACGGTGAGCCAGTACGACTCGGGGACCGTGCTCGGGGCGAGCACGATCACGGGGTAGCCGCCACCGGTGCCCCAGCGGACGAACTGGACGTCGCCCTGGGCCACGGTGGTGGCGCCGCCGGTGGCCGGGCCCAGGCGCTGCATGTCGACGATGACGAGCGGGACCTCGGCCATGATGGCCAGGCCGATATTCTCCGAGTACAGGGAGAGCCCGGGTGCGCTGGATGCGGTCATCGCCCTGGCCCCGGCCATGGACGCCCCGATGCACATGCCGATGGAGGCGATCTCGTCCTCACCCTGCATGGCGACGCCGCCCACCTTGGGGAGCTCGGCCATCATCTGCATCAGGATCCCGGATGCGGGCGTGATCGGGTAACCGGCGAAGAAGGTGCACCCGGCGTCGATGGCACCGCGCACGATGGCGGTAGCACCGTCGATGTACTCGCGCTGCGGGGCCGCGGTCATGACGAAAGCGTAGGAAGTCGTTCGTGCTTAAAGGTGCGCTCAGCACCCCCTCCAAGCACGTGCGATTCGCTAGAACCCGGCAGCCTGGGCGAAGGCCTCCTCCACGACCCTGGCCTGCTCCACGAGCGTCGCCTTGACCCGCGACTCGAGCTCGAGCGACTCCAGCCACTCCCGGTAGGCGCGTGCCTCGGCAAGGCGCTCGGCGGCGTCGGGTCTGCCCCGGTAGCCGTCGAGCACCGCGGTGGTGTACTGCTGGTAGACCATGTGTGCCATGGGTTACCGGTACCGATCCAGGAGGCTCTTCTCGAAGAAGGCGCCGTCCTCGTAGCACCAGACCCATCCCTCGTCCATGCGGATCGACCGCATGAGGGCGTGCCCGGTGTCCTGGTAGTGCTGGTTGGCGTGCTTGTTCTTCGAGGTGTCACAGCACCCGACGTGGCCGCAGATCAGGCACATCCGCAGCGCCGGCCAGATGGTCCCCTCGGCAACGCACGGGGCGCACATCCTGGTGCTTGGCTCCACCACCTGGATCTGGTCGAGGTGGGAGCATGGCTTGTCCCCTGCTTGCCCGGTGAAGAGCACCTTCATCAGGAACTCGGGGAACA
>CAYQZO010000169.1:0-4850 GCA_964421925.1 uncultured Acidimicrobiaceae bacterium | reverse complement strand
CGCCGGCTCGGACAACGACCCACCCACCGGGGCGTAGACGACGTCGGCGCCGCGGCCGTCGGTGAGCTCGCGTACCGCGGCCTTCAGGTCGCTGGCTTCGTAGTTGATGGTGTGATCCGCCCCGAGCTGTGAGGCGAACTCGAGTTTGTCGTCGCTGCCCGCCGCAGCGATCACCGTCGCCCCCATCGCCTTGCCGAGCTCCACCGCGGCGCTGCCCACGCCACCGGCGGCCCCGAGAACGACCAGGACATCCCCCTCGGTGAGGAGCCCGCGGTTGCGCAAGGCATGGAACGCGGTGTTGTAGGCGATGGTGAAGCCTGCGGCCTGTTCCACGGAGAGCCCGTTGGGGTAGGGGAGCACGTTGCTGGCAGGCACCAGCCACTTCTCGGCGAACGCACCGTGGTAGGCCGCAGCCACCACCGGCGACCCGATGTCGAGGCCGACCCCCTCGCCGGTCGCGGAGATCGTGCCGGTCGCTTCGAATCCGGGCGAGAACGGCGGCTCGGGCCGAATCTGGTACTTGCCCTCGACGATCAGGGTGTCGGGGAAGTTGAGCGCGGCCACCGCCACGTCGATGACGACCTCGCCCGGGCCCGGCTCGGGATCATCGACCTCGGCGATCTCGAGCCGGTCGACCGGGCCATATTCGGTACAGACGATGGCGCGCATCAACGGGGGATCCTCACCTCGCCACCCTACGACGTAACGTTGTCCCATGACCGACCACGACGATGAGGGCCCCGAGCGCCCGTATCCGTTCGCCACCATCCGCGAGCAGTACGCCAGCCGGCCTCGGTTGACGCCATCGACGTCTCCGAGGGCACGCTGACCTTCACCGGCACCATCAACTCCTAGGGCCGGACGACCCTACGGGGCCGGGTCTCGGAAGCTACGCTTTTGGCAGGCTGAGAGGGGAGGACCCTTTGGACGAGAAACCCGACCTCACCAAGGACCAGCAGGCTGCGTTGCAGCAGATGGAGGTGAGCTACAAGCGCCCCGGTCTGCTCACATTCATCGGGGTGGTGCTGTTCATCCACTCGGCGGTGTCATTCGTCAACGCCATCGCCCTGTTCGTCAACTACGACGATCCGGCGTACCAGGCGGTGACGGCCAACAGTGAGAACGAACTGCTCACCGCAGCTTTCGTCGAGCTCGCGTTCGGCGTGCTGTTCTTCCTGGTCGGTGCCGGCATCATGTCGGGCTGGCGCTGGGCGCGCCTTGCGGTGGCCATCGTCTACGGCTTCCGTCTCGCCGTAGCCGCCTGGTACATCCTGACCTCGCTTGGCACCGGGGTGCACACCAACGCCCTGATCCAGGCCGGTATTGCCATCTTCGTGTTGTGGATCTTGTACGGCAACGACAAGTCGGAGCGCTTCTTCGGCGACAAAGGGGTTGCCTACTAAAGGCCCTCTAAAGGGGGGTCGTGCAAGCCCCGGGCCGTTTGGCCCGGGGCTTCACGTGTCCTCGACGAGACCGGCGACGTCGAAGTCGATTCCGGTCTCCCGCTCCGAGACCTCCCAGAGCTCGGAGAGTTGCTCGGGGTCGAGGAGGCCGGACCCGATACGGCGCCGGACCGGGGGGCCGTTGAGGATCCACCGCGGCGCGTAGAGCTCACCGCCTCCTGCCTCGGGATCGGTGGCGGCCCGAAGCTGACTCAACGCTCCCCGCTTCGGTGCCATCCCGATCTTGGGCACCAGCCAGGCCCAGAACCGCGACCCGCGGTCCTCAGGGTTCAAACGGGCGCTCTCCTGTTGCAGGTTGCTGTTGGTGAAGCCGGGATCGGCGGCCAGGCTGGCCACCTGGCCGCCTGCGTGTATCAGCCGGTTGTTCAGCTCGACGGCGAATTGGATGTTGGCTGCCTTGGACTGGCCGTAGGCACGCCACGGGTCGTAGTCGTCCTGCAGGTGCGGATCCTCCGGATCCAGGGGCTGCCGGCGGTAGCGGGCGGTGCTGGTGACGGTCACCACCCGTCCGTTGGGCGAGTGGAGCAGCGCGGGCATGAGCAGGGCGGTGAGGGCGAAGTGCCCGAGGTGGTTGGTCCCGAACTGGAGCTCGAAGCCGTCGGCGGTCTCCATCCGGGCGGTGCCCATGACACCGGCGTTGTTGACCAGGATGTCGAGTCGTGGGTAGTCGGCGAGGACGGCCGCGGCAAAGCCGCGTACCGATTCGAGCGAGGCCAGGTCCAGGATCCTCGGATCGAGCTTGGCGTCCGGTACCGTCGTCGTGATGTCCTGGCGTGCCCGGTCGGCCTTCTCCGCACTGCGGGCGGTCATCACCACCGTGGCCCCCTTGGCGGCAAGGGCTCTCGCCGTCTCCAACCCGAGCCCGCTGTTGGCCCCGGTGACCACGGCGACATGACGGGTCTGGTCGGGGATGTCGGCTTGGGTCCAGCTCATTCACCCATCGTACGTGCCTCTGACCGGCGAAAAACACCCCCTCTAGGCACGAACGATTCGTCTGAACCCCAGGTGGCTGGTCGTCGTATCCAGCATTTGCGGCTGGCGAGCCGCCGGACGGTACCGGTAGCAGTACTGCGGGGTGCACAGGTGGGACCCGCCTTTGATCACCTTGCGCGGGATCGGCGTCTCCGGCTGGGCCGGATCGAGGCTGTCTTCCTCGCGCCCGCCGCGTGGATCGGCCGGGGCGCAGCAGGCGTGTGCATCCACCAGGTCGGAGGGCCGTTCGGTGAACCAGTCGGCGGTCCACTCCCAGACATTGCCCGCCATGTCGTACAACCCGTATCCGTTCGGCGGGTAGGACCCCACGGGAGCGGTCCGGGCGTACCCGTCGAGCTCGGTGTTCTCGTAGGGGAAGCGGCCCTGCCAGGTGTTCGCCACCGGCTGGGTCTCCTGGGGATCCTCGTCGCCCCACACGAAGCGCTTCCCGTCGAGACCACCGCGGGCCGCGAACTCCCACTCGGCCTCGGAGGGGAGTTCCCCGCCGGCCCACTCCAGGTAGGCGAGCGCGTCCTCGTATCCGACGTGGACGACCGGGTGGTCTCCCATGCCGTCGATCGAAGACTCCGGCCCGGTGGGGTGTCGCCAGTCGGCCCCGTGCACCCACCGCCACCAGTTGCCGTAGTTGTGCAGGTCGACGGGTCTGTCGGTCATTGTGAACACGAGCGAACCGGGAACGAGGTCCTCGTCCTTCGCCCCCCGGTACATCTCCGGGTCGGGTGGCTTCTCCGCCCACGTGACGTAGTCGGTGGCTTCGATGAACTCGCCGAACTCGTCGTTCGTCACCGTGGAGGGATCCATCCAGAACCCACCCACGGTCACCCGGCGCACCGGGGCCTCGTCCTGGTAGAACTCGTCGGAGCCCATGGCGAACTCGCCGCCGGGGATCCAGACCATGGCTTCGACGTCGACGGTCATGAACTCGAACCTACACCGCTCACAGGTACCCGTTGTCCTCGAGCCACCGGGTGGCGAAGAAGCCCTCGCCCGCCGGCAGGTAGAAGGTGATGACCCGGTACACCACGGCGGCGGCGAAGGCGGTGTCGGCAGGCAGCCCGGCGAGGGTGAGGAAGGAGGTGAGCACGGCCTCGGCGACACCGATGCCACCCGGGATGGGAACCAGGCCGGCGAGCAGGTTGGTGGCCACCGTTACCACCAGAGCCGTGACCAGGGGCAGCGGGGATCCGATGGCCTCCAGGATCATCCACAGGGTGAAGGCGAGGACAACCCTCGAGGCCAGGTTCGAGCCGAGGAGTCCGAACCCGCGGCGCGGGCTCGTTACCACGCCACGGAGCGACCCCCACGCTTCCTTGAGGATGGGGATCACCAGGTCGTGGAGCCGCCCGATGCGCAGGACCGCGATCACCGTTCCGACGATGAGCACGGCGACGATGGCCAGGATCAGCTCCCAGGGGACGTCGTCGACGTTGATCTCGACGGGGATGTCGACGGCCATGAAGGTGACGAGCAGGATCATTGCTTCGACGACGAAGCCGGAGAGGCCGTCGACGGCGCCCTGGGTCACGGCGATGGTGTCGGGTACGCCGTACTTGCGCAGGAACACGGTGTTCATGGCGATCCGCCCGGCGGCGCTGGGCACCGCCAGACCGATCCACTTGACGGCGAGCTGGAGCACCACCAGCGGCCGGAACGGGAGCGGATACCCGGTGGCGAAGTACATCCCGGTCGCCTCGAAGATGAAGGCGACGTGCGAGATCGGGTAGGCCATGATGATGATCACCCAGGTGGCGTCTCGGACAACCTCCCACACCGCGACGAAGTCGATGTCGCCGAGCATGCCGATGAGGGCATAGGCCGCGATCAACGAGAGCGCCGGCATCACCAGGTCCCCCGGCCTGACCCGGCGCAACTTGGCGGGCTCGGGAGGGTCGACGCCGGTCGCCTCCACCAACGCGTCGCGGAGGTCCTTCACCAGCACCTTCGGTTTGTCCACCAGCTTTCGTTGCTCCGGGGTCAATGCCGGGACCTGGAGGTAGGCGAGGGCGGTTGCCAGGTCGTCGTCCGACATGACGCTGCGGGCGGCGGCGACGGCCTGGGCGGCACCGACCACCACGGCCGATTCGAAGAGCAGGGAGACGATGTCGATGCTGCGCTCCACCTCGCCGGCGTGCAAGGAGGCGAGCGCCATGTCGTCGAGCACTGCCCGGCCGTCCTGCAGCCGCAGCGAAGCCATCCTGAGGGACCCGTGGGCCATGCCCGCTTCGTGGAGGCGGGCGACCTCCCGCCAGACCAGCTCGAGCTCCTGGCCGGTGGGCTCGGCAAGCGGCGTCCCCTCGGCGGTCTTGGCGAGGACGGCCACGTCGTCGCCGGCGGTGCCCACCGCGAGGGGCACCTGGGTGTTGACGCCCCGGTCCCGGGCTGCGAGCAGCACGA
>CAYQZO010000168.1:0-4921 GCA_964421925.1 uncultured Acidimicrobiaceae bacterium | reverse complement strand
GTTGGGGATGACCGAGGTGTAGCCGGGAGCCGAGGTGGCAATCTCGGTGATCCCGGCCATTACCACCGCGTGGTGGTTGCGCCCGGTGAGCAGCGCAGCCCGGGTCGGCGAGCACAGGGCGGTGGTGTGGAAGCGGTTGAACTTGAGCCCGTTGCCGGCCAGCCGCTCGGCGGTCGGGGTGTTGCACGGGCCGCCGAAGGCGCTCGACGAGCCGAACCCGGCGTCGTCGATCAGGACGACGAGAACGTTGGGCGCGCCCGGGGGCGGGCGCAGCGGCGTGATCGGCGGGAAGTGGCTGTCTGGATCCTTGGCGTCGTACATGATCGGCCCGTCGTAGGCCGGATCGGCGATCGGCAGCACGTCGCGGCCGGCGGCGCGGTCGTCGCTCATCACGAACCCCCTTGTTGCGTGGTGTGTTCGCCGACACTACCAACGTCGAGAAGGGGGTCGGCCGGGTAGGGTCGGACCCTTGTGATCACCGAAGAATCCGTCCTCGAAGAGCGGCTCGCCGCCCTCGAGGCCTCTCGGGCCTGGAGCCCGCGGGTGGTGTCCAAGCTGGAGACACTGATCCGGGACGCTGACGACAGCGAGCTGTTCCGGATCAACCCCTACCGGTTCGCCGCCGAGCGCGGGATCGACCAGGACGAGGCCGTCGACCTCCTCCTCCACGCCAGCCGGGTGGGCATCGTCGACATGGACTGGATGATCGTGTGCGCCTCCTGCGCCAACGTGTTCACCACCTTCCGGGAGCTGGAAAAGCTCGACCCCCGCTACGTGTGCGACCTGTGCTCGATGGACAACACGAGCGACCTCGACGACTACATCCAGGTCGCCTTCACCGTGTCACCGCAGGTGCGGGCGATCAGCTATCACTCCCCCGAGACGCTCGACATCGAGGATCTCTACTTCCGCTACCACTACAGCCAGGAGGTCAAGCCGCTTCCCATCGGCATGACCCTGCCCGAGGTCTTCCGGGCGTGGACGAGGGTGCTCCGCTTCCTCGACCCCGGTGAGTCGGTGTCGCTGAGCATCGATGACCCGGGGGCCGGATTCCAGGTCCGCGACGTGCTCCACTCGACGGGGGCGCTCTACCTCATCGACACCGATGGGCCGACGTCGGGGAGGACGGTCGACCTCGCGCTGGAGGACGGTGCGCTCATCGACGGCGCCCACGACCTCGGCCCCGCTGCGTTCGAGTTCCCCAACGCCACCTTCCTGTACCCCGGCGGCGACCCGGCTCTCCGGTGGCCCGGTGGCGCTGTCGGTGACGAACCGCGGCGACGACCGGGCGGCGTTGTGGGTGGTGGTCTACGAGTTCATCCCCGACGAACTCACCTACGTCAGCTTCAACCCGGTGCTGTCGGGGAAGCAGCTGCTCAGCACGCAGACGTTCCGCGACCTGTACCGCTCCGAGACCATCGCCGAGTCGGAGACCCTGGAGGTCAAGGACCTGACCTACCTGTTCACCGACCTCAAGGACTCGACGGCGATGTACGACGCCATCGGTGACGCCAACGCCTACAACCTGGTGCGGCTCCACTTCGACGCGCTCGCCGCCGCGATCGAGGACAACCACGGGGCGATCACCAAGACCATCGGCGACGCCATCATGGCCACCTTCGTCGATCCCGCCGACGCCGTCCGCGCCGCCGAAGCGATGCTCACGGTGCTCGACGACTTCAACCGCACCTCACCCGCCGAGCTTGCGCTCAAGATCGGGATCCATCGCGGCCGGTCGATCGCGGTGACCCTCAACGGCCGCATCGACTACTTCGGGCAGACGGTGAACACGGCGGCGCGGATCCAGAACCTCGCCGGCGGCAACGAGATCATGCTCACCCAGGACGTGTTCACCTCACCCGGTGTCGAAGAGGCGCTGCGGGACTACGAGGTCGTCGCGGAGGGCAGCGGCGTGATGAAGGGCGTCGAAGAGGAGTTCGCGGTCCACCGGGCTCGTCGAGGCTGATCAGAACAGATAGTGGTTGGTGATCGGCAGTCTGCGGTCCCTCCCGAAGCCCTTCCTGGTGATCCGCACCCCCGGCGCCGCCTGGCGTCGCTTGTACTCGTTGCGGTCGACCATGCGGGCGATCCGGTGGACGAGGTCGCGGTCGTAGCCCTCGGCGGCGATCTCGTCGACGGTGGCGTCCCCCTCGATGTACCGCTCCAGGATCGGGTCGAGCACCTCGTAAGGAGGAAGCGAGTCGGTGTCGAGCTGATCGGGGCGCAGCTCGGCGGACGGCGGCTTGTCGATGATGGCCTGCGGGATCACCTCCCCCTGCTTGTTCCGCCACTCGGCCAGGCGGTACAGCACGGTCTTGTAGACGTCCTTGAGCACGGCGAAGCCCCCGGCCATGTCGCCGTAGAGGGTTGCGTAGCCGACGGCCATCTCCGACTTGTTCCCCGTGGCCACCACCATCCCGCCGAACTTGTTGGACACCGACATCAGGATGGTGCCCCGGATCCTGGCCTGGATGTTCTCCTCGGCGACGCCGGGCTCGGTGCCGGTGAACAGCGGGGCGAGCACGTCCAGGAACGTCTGGTGCACCCCCTCGATGGGGATCTCGTCGAGCCGGATGCCGAGGTTCTCGGCCAGCCGGCGCGAGTCGTCGACCGACCCCGCCGAGGAGTAGCGGGACGGCATGGTGATGCCGTGGACCATGCCGGCGCCCAGCGCGTCGGCGGCGATCACCGCCGACAGCGCCGAGTCGATGCCCCCGGAGAGGCCGATCACCACCTCGGCGAAGCCGTTCTTGGTCACGTAATCGTGTAACCCGGTGACCAGGGCGGTGTAGATCTCTGCTTCCTCGTCGAGGCGCTCGGCGATGAGGGGCGGCGCCAGCATCCTGGAACCGGCCGCGCCTTCGCTGACGGAGAGCGGGGTGGTCGACGTGGATCGGGCCTCGGGGACGGGCACGTCGACGACGAAGAGCTCCTCGGTGAACTGGCCCGCCCGGAACACCACGCTCCCGTCGGCCCCGATCACCATGGAGTCGCCGTCGAAGACGAGCTCGTCCTGTCCTCCGACCGTGTTCACGTAGGCGACCACCGCACCGGACACGGTGGCCTGGTTGCGCAACAGTGCCTCCCGTTCGGCACCGCGCCCGACGTGGTAGGGCGAGCCGTTGATGTTGAGCAGCACGGTGGCGCCGGCTTCGGCCTGGCTGGTGGGGGGCCCGTCGATGGACCAGATGTCCTCGCAGATGGACACGCCGGTCACGGTGCCCGCCATCAGCCACAGCTGCAACGGGTCTCTGCTCTCGGCGAAATAGCGGGCCTCGTCGAAGACGCCGTAGTTGGGGAGCAGCTCCTTGTGGTAGATGCCCTTGATCTCCCCGTCGGCGAGCACCGCGGCGGCGTTGGCGACGCCGCGCTCCACGGCGTCGTCGTCGATCACCGCTTCGGGGAGACGATCCACGAACCCGACCACCACCGCGGTCGGCCCGGAGGCGGCGGCCAGCCGGTCGAGGACCGCCAGATTGTCACCCACGAACCCGTCGCGCAGCACCAGGTCCTCGGGTGGGTAGCCGGTGACGGCGAGCTCGGGGACCAGCAGCACGTCGGCACCCTGCTCGCCGGCCCAGCCCATGGCGTCCAGGATCTTGGCCTCGTTGCCGTCCAGATCCCCGACGGTCAAATCGATTTGAGCGCCTGCGATGCGCAGACTCCCGGTCATAGCCCGACCACGGTCTCTTCGATGAGGTGGTCGACCACGGCAACGAGCGCTTCGTGCTCGTCGGCGCCGTCCTCCATCGACTTCACGTACACATCACGCTGCAGATCTGCCGAGGTGCCTCGCTTCACGATGTCGCGGGCCCGCTCTACTTCCTCGACGCAGTCGAGCGCCTCTGCGTCCACGCGGATCAGTTCGATGATCTCGTCGAGCAGGTCCGCATAGGGCACGATCTCGCCGATGCCGTAGTCGATGAGGCCCTCGTCGATGCCGTAGCGCTGGGCACGCCAGCCGTTCTCAGAGATCAGCATCCGCGAGTACATCCGCCACCGCATGTTGTCCTCGCGGAGCCGGAACAGCATCGACAGCCACGACACGTACAGCGCGGCGAGGGTGATGGTGTCGTCGACGCGAGTGGGGATATCGGTGGCTCGCATCTCGAGGGTCGGGTAGCGATCGGAGGGGCGGATGTCCCACCACAGCTTGGTGGCATCCTCGATGACCCCGGCGTCGACGAGCGCCTGCACATGGCGGCGGTAGTCGCTCCACCCATCGAACTCGTCGGGGAGTCCGGTCCGGGGCAAGGCCCGCCATACCGAGCGCCGGTAAGACTTGAGCCCGGTGTCGGTGGACTCCCAGAACGGCGACGAGGTGGAGAGCGCCAGCAGGTGGGGCAGGATGTAGCAGGTCTGGTTCATCAGGTCGATGCGCAGCTCCTCGTCCTCGATCCCGGCATGGACGTGCATCCCGCAGATGAGCAGGCGGCGCACCACGCCCTGGAGGGCATTGGCCAGCGTCCGGTAGCGCTCCTTGTTGGTATGGCGCTGATCCACCCACTGGGCGAAGGGATGGGTCGAGGCCGAGATGAGCGCCATGTCGTAGTTGGTGACCACCTCGGCGATGAGCCGGCGCAGGCCCTTGAGGTTCTCGGCGGTCTCCTTGATGGAGGCCCCGACGGGCGTGCCCACCTCGATCTGGGAGCGGAGGAACTCGGGGCTCACCATCCCGAATGCGATCTTGTCGCAGGCGGTGATGAGGTCCTTGGGCATGTCCGGTACCAGGTCGCGCGTCTCGCGGTCGACGACCCAGTACTCCTCTTCGATACCGATGGTGAAGCTCGGCCTGGTGATGGCCATGGGGAAGAAGCTACCAGCTAGCGGCAAACAGCTACCAGCTACCAGCAGCCAGCTGCCAGCAAGAGAAATCGCTACTCGAGCACTTCGAATCCGGCTTCGGCGAGCGCCCGCTTCA
>CAYQZO010000167.1:0-4940 GCA_964421925.1 uncultured Acidimicrobiaceae bacterium | reverse complement strand
CAACTGGTGTTTCAGAACGCCTGCGCGTCGCTGAATCCTCGTCATCTCGTCAAGGACATCGTCGGACGTCCGATCGTGGTTCACGGGCTGGCGCCACGCAACGAGGTCGGCGAGCGGGTGGTGCAGCTGCTCGAGGATGTCGGGCTGGGGTCGGAGCACATGTACCGCTATCCGCACCAGTTCTCCGGCGGGCAGCGCCAGCGCATCTCGATCGCTCGCGCCCTGGCACTGGACCCGGAGTTCGTCGTCCTCGACGAGCCCACCAGCGCCCTCGACGTCAGCGTGCAGGCGCAGATCCTGAACCTCCTCCACCGGCTGCAGGCGGAACGTGGGCTGACCTACCTCTTCGTCAGCCACGACCTGAACGTCGTGCGGCACATGAGCAATCGGATCGTAGTCATGTACCTCGGTGAGGTCTTTGAGTCCGGGATGGGGGCGGACGTGTTCAACGATCCCCGTCACCCGTACACGGAGGCGCTACTCGACGCCAACCCACGGCTGGAGGAGGAGAGCGACTCGACCATTCGGCTCGAGGGGGCGGTCCCGAACCCGTCGAATCCACCTCATGGCTGCAAGTTCCACACGCGGTGCCCCAGGGTCACCCGCATCTGTGGCTGGGAGATCCGGGACGTCGTCGATCGGCTGACCGACGAGGAGTCCGCGGGCCTACGTCCACAAGCCGTCGAGCTGACGTCGCCCTTCGAGGGGCGGCTCGTGTTCGAGGACGGCTCGAGGGCCGAGGACGCGGCCGCGACGGTGGTGTCGGCCTCGCAGTTCCGTGAGCTTCGAAGAGGACTGACGCACATCAGCACCGACGGGGATGCCCTACACCTCGCGTTCCGGGACGTCGACCGTGTCCGACTCGAGGAGGTCGCTCCCGACCATCTCACGTCGTGTGTGCTGCACACGCGTCGGCAGGAGGAACTCGAGGGAGCGTGAACGGTTGGCTCGCCCTGGCGATCTGGGCACTGATGATCGTCCTCAATGGTCTCTTCGTCGCTGCGGAGTTCTCCCTTGTCTCGACACGTCGTGGACGGATCGCCGACCAGGCGGAGCAAGGGGACCGGCGCGCACGGCGGACGCTGGAGCAAGTCGATGACCTGCCCTTCGTCCTGTCGTCCGCGCAGTTCGGCATCACGACGACGTCGTTGCTGGTCGGGTTCCTGGCGGGTCCGGCTGTCGGCGAGACCGTGATCCGGCCGGTGCTCCAGGTCGTCGGGCTCGGTCCCGACGAGGGTGCGGGTTTGTCGCTGACCGCCGCGATCATGATTTCGACTGTCGTGCAGATGCTCGTGGGGGAGCTTGCGCCGAAGAACTACGCCATCGCCCGCCCCGAGGCGACCGCACTCGCCGTGGCGACACCAATGCGTGTGTTCGAGTCTGTGTTCGGACCCGTCGTGAGGATCTTCGACTCCGCGGCGCAGGTCATCTCGGAGCGCGCGTTCGGCATCGAGGTGGACGCCGACCACCTGGCGGGATACTCCCTCGAGGAGCTCGCGAGGATCATCACGGCGTCGGAGAAGCAGGGCTCCCTGAGCCGCCAGCAGGCCGAGCTGCTCGCGCGCGCGGTCGAGTTCGGGAGCACGCGGGTCTCGCACATCATGGTTCCACGCCCCTCGGTGCTCTGGTTGCAGGGTGACGCTCCAGTCTCGGCGCTGCAGGAGCTGGCACGGCGAACGGGGCACTCGCGCTACCCCGTCATCGGCGAGGGCGAGGACGAGATCCTGGGTACGGTCCACATCAAGGATCTCCTCAGCGTGCCTCGGGAGAAGCGGTCGTCGACGCGGATCATCGACATCGCCTCGGAGCCGATCTTCGTCCCCTCGAGCGAAACCGTCCGCCGCCTCTTCCGCGAGTTCCGGGAGCGCCACGCGACGTTTGCGGTGGTGTTCGACGAGTACGGGGGAACGGCGGGGATCGTGACCATCGAGGACGTCTTCGAAGCGCTGGTCGGCGAGATCGAGGACGAGTTCGACGAGACTGATGACGGCGTCGAACGGATCCAGCCGGACCTCTACGAGGTCGACGGCAGTCTGCGCCTCGACAGGGCAGCGAGGACGCTCGATCTGCACCTGCCCGAGGGGGACTACGAGACCGTTGCCGGATACCTCATGGAGCGGCTGGGCAGGATCCCGGGCGAAGGCGACCAGGTCGAGTTCGAGGGCTGGCGCCTGACCGTCGCGGACATGGACGACGTCCGGGTCCTCCGAGTCAGCGTCCAGGCCCCGCAGCGAACGGCAGCCGAGTGATCTCCCCACAGGCGGTCGCGGCAGGCATGGGACACGGGACCTTCAGCCCGGTCTCGATCCTCGTTGGGCTCCTGTTGCTGATCGCCAATGGCTACTTCGTCTCGGCCGAGATCGCGCTCCTCGCTGCGAGGCGTGCCCGGATCGAGGAGCGTGCAGCTCACGGTGAGCCGCGTGCCATCACCGCCTTGCAGGCGCTGAACGAGCTCACCGTTACGTTCACCGCGTCGCAGCTCGGGATCACCCTCGCGTCGCTCGGACTTGGTGCCGTCGCAGAGCCGGCCGTCGCGGCCGGGATCGAGCAGCTGCTCGGCGTCGCCGGGCTCGGTGGTGCGTCCCGGACCGCGATCGCGTTCGGCATCGCGCTGTCGATCGTGGTCTTCCTCCACATGGTCGTCGGTGAGATGGCTCCGAAGAATCTCGCCCTCGTCAAGGCGGAGGAGGTGTCGATCCGCATCGCGCGGAGCTTCTCCTGGTACGTCACGCTGTTCCGACCGCTCATCCTCGCGCTGAACGCCGCCGCCAACGCCATGGTCCGGATGGCCGGCGTCGAGCCGCGAGACCAGGAGGAACTCGCGCACACCCCGGACGACCTGATCTCGGCACTGCGTGAGTCGGGCCGACGGGGGACCGTCGAGCCGCACGACGCCCGAGTGATGACCTCCGTGCTCCGGCTTGCCCAGATCGATGCCGAGTCCGCCATGACGCCGCGCGTCGATCTGGTCGCCGTGCCGCAAGGGTCGTCCATCGACGCGGTTCTCGACGTCGCTGCTACGACAGGCTTCACGCGACTCCCCGTCTACGAAGGGGAGCTGGACCGGATCGTGGGGATCGTCCACGTGAAGGACCTCCTCATGTGCGAGGACGGCGCCATCCAGGAGCTCTCGGTCAACGACGTCGTGCGGCCGCTCCCGGCGGTGCCGGAGATGAGAGACCTCGAAGGACTGTTGCGGGAGATGAGGGCCGGCAACGTCCACGCCGCCCGTGTCGTCGACGAATACGGCGGAACGGCCGGACTGGTCACCCTGGAGGACGTCCTCGAGGAGCTGCTGGGCGACGTCGAGGACGAGTTCGACACGGAATGGTCCGGGCCCGAGCACCCCGACGAGCGCACGTGGATCGTCTCGGGCCTCATCCGGCGGGATGAGCTCTTCCGCCTGACGGGGTGCAGGCTGGAGGGCTATGACGCGGCCACGGTGTCCGGTGTCGTGACCGAATGCGTCGGACGCCTGCTCGAGGAGGGGGACTGCGTCGAGACGGAAGACGGCTGGCGGCTGAGCGTCCTCTCCGTCACCGGGTCCCGGGCGGCAGACGTCGAGGTGACGGCGCCGAGCAGGGCCGGCGGTGAGGGCCAGCAGAAATCGGTCGGGAAGGGCACCTGACATGCAGACTATCGTGGTGGGGTACATCGACACACCCGAGGGGCATGCCGCGCTGGAGCGGGCCGTGGAGGAGGCCCGCCTGCGTCGGGCGAAGCTCGTCATCCTGCGGTCTTCACGCGGGGACAAGGACGACGACGAGGTCGTTGAGGACTACGTGAGCACCCACGAGGAGCTCGAGCGGATCCAGAAGCGCCTTGACGAGGAGGAGATCATCCACGAGACGCGTCAGCGCGTCCGGGGCGCTCCGGCCGGCGAGGATCTCGCCGCCTTCGCCAACGAGCAGAAGGCCGACCTCGTCGTCATCGGGGTCCGTCGGCGGAGCGCCGTGGGCAAGGCCGTCCTCGGCAGCAACGCGCACGACATCATCATGCGAAGCGAGTGCCCCGTCCTCTCGGTGAAGGCTTCCAAGTAGGCAGCTGCTTACTCCTGCCGGGGGATGACCGGCACGAGGACGTGGGAGGGATGGCTCGGTCCGGTGTGTACGGTCGTCGTGCCGCCGAAGACGTCGTCTGGCCGGTCCTCCGGATCGTCGTGCTTGTAGATCCCGACCCCCTGCATCTCGGTGGAGCCGAAGTGGTCCAACCTGACCGCACCGCCCGGGTACTCGTAGTCCTTCCCACGAACGGTCAGCGCGAGGCGGTGTCCCGGGGGTATCACGATGCTGGTCGGCCAGATCTCGATGTCGAGCTCGTAGACGTCGCCCGGAACGAGCGGCTCCACCTCGTCGTGTGGGTGGTACGGCCGGTGGGGCAGGCTCCTGGCGGCATCCAGCTTCCGGTGGGAAGCGCGCAACCATCCGAGGGCTACGGGCTTGTGTGGATCGACCGCACCCTGGAAGACCACCTCCTCGCCGTCGGGGTCGAACACACGCACGACCAGGAAGATGTCCGCGTCGCTCTTCGATGACGAAACGAAGAGCTTCGCGGCAAGAGGCCCGGTTAGCTCCATCACCTCTTCGAGGGGCCCGAGCGAGAAAGTGATTCCGCCATCGAGTGCGCCGAACATGACACTTCCGTTCGCGTCCGGCAGCCCCTGGCCGAGTTGCATGCGCTCTGGGTCCAGGTGGAGCCTCGTCCACTCCGTTCGCGCCAGGGGCCACTCGCCCTCCTTGCGATCGACGAACGATCCGTCGACGTGACGGATGCGCAGGTGGACCGGTGGCTCCGCATCCCACCCGTTGTCTTCGCCCTTCAGGAAGTGATCGAAGAAACGCTTCTGCAGCTTCAAGCCGTAGTCGGTGTAGAACGCGGTCCAGTGCTCGCCGCCGTGGATCTCGAGCCACTTCTGTCGCGACGCGGCGCGTGTGAACCCT
>CAYQZO010000166.1:0-4988 GCA_964421925.1 uncultured Acidimicrobiaceae bacterium | reverse complement strand
TCCCACGTTGAGCTGGTAGGTGCGCTCGATCTCGACACCGCGGTCTTCGAAGAGACGGGCCAGGTTGCGGTGCAGGATGGTTGCGCCCACCTGGGACTTGATGTCGTCACCAACGATGGGGAGCCTGGCCTCGGCGAACTTGCGCGCCCATGCCGGGTCGGAGGCGATGAACACCGGGATGGCGTTGACGAAGCCCACCCCGGCGTCGAGGGCGGCCTGGGCGTAGAAGCGCTGGGCGTGCTCTGAGCCCACCGGGAGGTAGGAGACCAGCACGTCGGCGCGGGACTCCTTGAGGGCCTGGACCACATCCACCGGGTCTTCGAGCGACTCCTCGACCATGGTGGTGTAGTACTTGCCGAGCCCGTCCAGGGTTGGGCCGCGCAGCACGTCGATGCCGAGCTCGTCGACCTCGGCGAACTTGATCGTGTTGTTCTCCCCGGCCCACATCGCCTTGGCGATGTCCTGTCCCACCTTGGTGGCGTCCACGTCGAAGGCGGCGACCACCTCGACGTCACCGACGTGGTACGGGCCGAACTGGACGTGCATCAGCCCGGGCACGTCGGCGCCCGGATCGGCGTCCTTGTAGTACTCGATGCCCTGGATGAGCGAGTTGGCGCAGTTGCCGAGCCCGGCAATGGCTATGCGAACCTTGTCTGTCATCGGTGCCTCCCTATGCCCCGGTGAGGGCGCTTCGTTCCGTGGCGATGAGCTCGTCGAGCCAGGCGATGTCTGATTCGGTCGAACGCACCCGCCGCTCCATGAGCGCCAGTCGGTATCGATCGTCGGCCCGGCCCGCGCCCCGCGCCCCCTTGAAGGAGCGACGGGCGCCGTGGAGCCGGTCCTGCAGCGCCAGCCGGCGGTCTTCGAGGACGGCGAGCCGCTTGGCGGGCTCGAGGTTCCCCAGGAAGGCCAGCCTGAGCTGGAAGCCGCGGTCGGAATCCTTGACGGAGTCGGTGTCGACCATCATCTCGGCGAGGGCGGTTCGGCCTGCAGCAGTGATGCGGTAGGCCTTGCGCCGGCCTTCCCCGGCGGCGGCGGCGATGAGGGCCTTCTTCTCCAGGCGGCGCAGCGCCGGGTACAGCGACCCGAACGACACCTGCCAGAAGCCGAGGTCGCCGAGGGCGCGTTTCAGCTCGTAGCCGTGGCGCGGCCCGTCGTGGAGCAGTCCGAGAATGGCGAAGTCGAGCACGATCTCCTCGTGATGTATCGAATCGATACAACTATATCGGTTCGATACAACTAATGCAACTCCTGAGCGCCTCGGATCAAGCGGACGAAGAACCCCACCGCCCGCCCCGCATCGGAGGCCCGGATGCGCTCTCCGGTGCCGTGGAACCTGCTCAGCAGATCGCGGTCGCCGGTGAAGGCGTTGAAGCCGTAGACGTCGCCGGCGATGCCGCGGAAGTGACGCGAGTCGGTGCCGCCGCTCATCGTCCAGGGTGCGACGACGGCTTGGGGAAAGGTGGCTTCGATGCTGCGTGTCAGCACCTCCCACGCCGGCGAATCGGTGGACGAGGGCTCGGGTGGTTCCGACCAGTGGTCGCCGTGCCGCTGCACGGCAATCTCGGGGCCGACGATCCGCTCCACATGCGCGGTGACCGACTCGATGGTGTCGCCGGGCAGGATCCGGAAGTTGACGACGGCCCGGGCCTCCTGGGGGAGGACGTTGGGCTTGACGCCGCCCGAGACCATGGTCACCGCCGTCGTGGTGCGGATCGTCGCCGCCGTCAATGGGTCTTTCGCCAGCTGCCGGGCGACGATCGGACCGGTGAGGCGAAGATTGGTGAGCAGCAGGCGGACACGGGGTGAGAGTCGCGGCGCCAGGGCGCTGAACTGCGGTTCGAGCACCTGGACGCGGGCGGGAAAGGGGTTCGCCTCCAGGCGGGCGAGTGCGGCGGCCAGTGTGCCGATCGCCGTCGACGGCGGGGGTGAGGACGAGTGACCGCCCGCTCCCACCGCGGTCAGCTCCAGCTCGAGGTAGCCCTTCTCTGTGGTCGAGACGAGGGCGACCGGCTCGTCGGTCAGCGGTGCGATCCGGTCGACCACCCAACCGCCCTCGTCGAGGACGAACCAGGGCCGGATACCGCGCTCGCCCAGGATGGCGGCGATCCCGGCGGCACCCGCACCCCCGATCTCCTCGTCGTGGCCGAACGCCAACAGCACGGTGCGCCGCGGCTCGAAGCCCTCCCGCAACAGGTGCTCGACGGCTTCCATGATGGCGACCAGCGGCCCCTTGTCGTCGAGGCTTCCCCGCCCCCACAACTCACCGTCGACCACGGCGCCGGAGAAGGGATCGACGTCCCAGCCCTTTTCGGTCCCTTCCTCGATGGGCACGACGTCCATGTGGGCCATGAGCACGATGGGATCGAGCGCCGGATCGGTTCCCTCCCAGGTGATGAGCAGCGAGAGGTCGCTGACCGCTTCGACGGTGCAGCGTTCGATGGTCAACGGGTAGGTGTCACGGAGGAAGGCGTGGAACTCGTAGAAGGGCCCCGGGTGGTTGCGTTCCTTCTCCTCGTACGAGACGGTCCGGATTCGGATCGCCTCGGCCAGATGTTCCAGGAAGGCGTCGCCATCGACACCGTGCTCGGTCAATAGCCGCCGCCGAGCTTGCGGTAGTCCCAGGAGACCACCTCGACCGGCTCGACGATCACCGCGGTCTGCTTGGCGGCGTGGCCGGCGAAGTACTCCCGCACCTGGTCTTCGGGTGTCGCCCCCGGCTCCGCACCGGGGAAGAAGGCGTAGCGGCCGGAGAGCGCGACGTACAGGTCCAGGCAGTAGGCAGGGTCCTCGACGAGCCTGGCGTCGCCCTTGATCATCACCCCCTGCAGCTCGGCGTAGGCCTTGCCTTCCTCGACGAGCACGGTGAGGTGAGGGTCACGCTTCAGGTTGACGATCTTCTGCGACTTGGTGAAGGAGCGGAACACGATCTTGCCGTCCTCGACGACGAACCACATCGGCACCAGGTGCGGATGACCGTCGGGATCGTTGGAGGCCACCTGCAGGATCTTCTGGCCCTCGGTGAGGAAGCCGAGCAGTTCCTCCTCGGTCATGGAGATGTCCTTGCGTGCCATGGGGGAACGGTAGCCGGAGGCGAATCTCCGCTGGTTTGCTACCGTTCCCCTTACGGAACCACGGCACGGGCGACCGATACGGCGGCCGAGGCCATCCAAGGGTTCAACCTGCGCCCCGGCGCAGGCGAAGTCTGCGAAACGCGTTCCCCCAACCCGGAGCGGTGGGGAGAGAGGAGCAGCAATGGGCAAGGTCACCGTCCCTGGGATTCGCTCGCGCAAGGGCGGCGAGAAGATCAAGATGGTCACCGCCTACGACACGCCCTCGGCGGTGATCGCCGACCGGGCCGGCGCCGACATCATCCTGGTGGGAGACTCGGCCGCCAACGTTGTCCTCGGCTTCGAGGACACCCTGGCCGCCACCGTCGACATCATGATCCACCACACCGCGGCCGTGTCGCGGGCAGGCACCGACGCGCTCATCGTGGGCGACATGCCGTGGATGAGCTACCACGTATCCCCCGAAGACACGGTGCGCAACGCCGGGCGGTTCATCCGGGAGGGCGGGGCCGAGGCGGTCAAGCTCGAGGGCGGACGCAAGCGCCTGGAGGCGGTGGAGCGCCTGATCGACGCCGAGATCCCGGTGATGGGCCACCTCGGGCTCACCCCGCAGTCCGTGCACGCCATGGGTGGCTACCGGGTGCAGGGCAAGGAGGCCCAGGCCGCGTACGAGCTGATCAGCGATGCCCAGTCCCTCGCCGAGGCCGGGATCTTCTCGCTCGTGCTCGAGGGTGTGCCCGACAAGGTCGCCGAGATCGTCACCCGGGAGATCCGGGTTCCCACCATCGGCATCGGAGCCGGCGCCCACTGCGATGGACAGGTTCTCGTGTACCACGACGTGCTCGGGCTGGGGACCCGCGACTCGCTGCCCAAGTTCGTGCGCCAGTACGCCCACCTCGCCGACGACGCGGTGGCTGCCCTGGAGCAGTTCTTCGCCGACATCGAGTCCGGGGCTTTCCCTGCCGAAGAAGAGACCTATCACATGCCAGCCGAGTCCGCAGAGATCCTCGCCGGCCTGGCCGACCGAGAGGCGCGGTCGGAGCCGTAGCAAGCGCGCGGGCGCGATACCGTTCGGCGCTGTGATTCGCCGCGCCGTCCCTCTCGTGTTGCTGCTGGCCGTGACGGCCACCGCATGTGGATCCGGCGAGCCCGGGGGCCTTCCCGGCTACGACACCATCAACATCAGGGTCAACAACACCCCGATGCAGGTGGCCCACGCCGACACTCCGGTGCTGCGCACCCGCGGCTTGATGGGGGTCACCGATCTCGGCGGCCTCGACGGCATGTTCTTCGACTTCCCCCAGGACACCCAGTCCGGGTTCTGGATGAAGGAGCACCTCATCCCACTCGACATCGTGTTCTTCGACGCGGGGGGCCGCTTCGTGTCCAAGCTGACCATGCCGGTGTGCGAAGCCGATCCGTGCCCCACCTACCGGGCCCGCCTCCCCTACCGGTATGCACTCGAGGCTCCCGCGGGCAGCCTCGAGTTCGTTCACTCCCTGTCGAGGCTCACCATCGAAGCGTAGAAGGGGCCGGTCCGAGCCGCAGCGCAATCGAGCGGGCGCGGTAGCTTTCCCTTGTGACCCGCCGCGCCGTCGTCTCCGCCGTCCTGCTTTCGCTGGCGCTCGCCGCCTGCAGCGGATCCGAGTCGTCGGACACCTTCACCGAACCGGATCCGGCCGCCACCACCATCGGGCCGACGGCGACGACGCCCACCACCGAAGCGCCGCCGCCAACCATCGCCGGGTTCCCCGTGTCGTGGACGATCTCCATCGACGATCGCGACCTGGACGTCGCCGTCGCGGCAACGCCAGCCGAGCGCGGCCGGGGGCTGATGGGGGTGACCGACCTCGGTGGGCTGGACGGCATGCTCTTCGTCTGGGAGTTCGACTCCGTGGCAGCCTTCTGGATGAAAGA
>CAYQZO010000165.1:0-5050 GCA_964421925.1 uncultured Acidimicrobiaceae bacterium | reverse complement strand
CTCGGACACGAGGTCGAGCATCCGTGCCCGGTGATAGGGCGGAGCGAGGTCGAGCGCCCTTCCCTGGTAGGTAATGGCCGTCGACCCGATGGCTTCCTCGGCGACGGCGGCGACCACCTGCTCGGTGAGCGCCATCATGTCCTCGTAGTCGGCGAACGCCTGATAGGCCTCCAGCATGGTGAACTCGGGGTTGTGGGTGGCGTCGATGCCTTCGTTGCGGAAGGTGCGCCCGATCTCGAACACCCGCTCCAGGCCGCCGACCACGAGCCGCTTCAGATACAGCTCGGTGGCGATGCGCAGCTGGAGGTCGATGTCGAGGGCGTTGTGGTGGGTGGTGAAGGGACGGGCGATGGCACCGGTGGCCTGGGATGACAACATCGGCGTCTCCACCTCGATGAAGCCGCGCTCGGTGAACTGGCGGCGCAGCTCGGTCACCACCGCCGCCCTGGCGAGCGCGACCTGCCTGGAGTCCTCGTTCACCATGAGATCGACGTAGCGCCGCCGGGACCGGGCCTCGACGTCCTTGAGGCCGTGCCACTTCTCGGGGAGCGGACGGAGCGACTTGTTGAGCAGCGAGAACGACTCCACCTTCACCGAGAGCTCCCCCTTCTTGGTGGTGACCACCTCCCCCGCCGCCCCCACCCAGTCCCCGGCGTCGAGGTCGAGAAAGCGGGCGAAGTCGTCGTCGCCGAGCACGTCGAGGGACACGAAGAGCTGGATGCGCCCCGAACCGTCCTGGAGCACCCCGAAGGCGAGCCGCCCCATCTCACGGGTGTTCATCAGCCGGCCGGCGACGGTGACCCGATCCCCGGTCTCGGCACCCGGCTCCAGCCGGTATTGCTCGGCGAGCTGTGCGGCGGTTGCGGTGCGCTCGAACCGGTAGGGGTAGCCCTCGCCCTGGAGCACGTCTTCGTGCTTGGCGATGCGGGCGGCAACGAGCGGATCGTCCCGCGCCGGCCCTTCTTCGCTCATTGGTCTTCCCGGTTCAATTCATAGATCAGCCGGAGGCCCTCCAACGTCAGGTACTCGTCGGTCTTGTCGACCCGCCGGCAGTGGGGGACGATGGTAGAGGAGAGACCTCCGGTGGCGATGACCACCGGATCGCCGTCGAGCTCCTCGCTCACCCTTTCCACCACGCCGTCGACCAGCCCGGCGTGACCGTAGAGCGCGCCGCTCTGGATCGCCTCCACGGTCCCCTTGCCGATCGGCGAGCGGGGCGCGGTGAACTCGACCCGGCGCAGCGCCGCGGTGCCGCCCACCAGGGCGTTGGTCGCGATCTCCACCCCGGGGGCGATGACCCCGCCGATGTAGGCCCCGTCGGCGCTCACGACGTCGAAGTTGGTGGAGGTGCCGAAGTCGACGACGATGGCCGGCTTCCCGTGCCGTTCCCGCGCCGCAAGGGCATTAACGATGCGGTCGGCGCCCACCTCCCTCGGGTTGTCGATCAGGATGGGCATCCCCGTCTTGGTCCCGGGCTCGACGACCACCACCCGGCCTCCGTGGGTCAAGGCCGGGGCAACCGTGCGCAGCGTGGTGGTGATGGCAGGGACCACGCTCGAGATCGAGACACCGGTGACCTGCTCCGGGGTGAACCCGTCCATGGCGAGCACACCGATGATCTCCCAGCGCAGCTCGTCGTCGGTGCGCTCCATCGTGGTGAACCTCCAGTGGCCCACCAGGTCGTCGCCGTTGAACATGCCGAGCACGATCTGGGTATTGCCGACGTCGATGGTGAGCAGCATCAGGCCTCCTCGTAGAGCACCGACGGGTGGTCGAGGCGCACCCCGAGGTCGGGGACCCAGCGATCACCGCCGCTGTCGATGTGGACGTTGTCGATCAACCGGGTGGCACCGACGCGGGCGGCCACGGCGAGGAACGCGGGCTCATCGAGACCCTTGAGGGGCCGGGCGTCCGCCTGGGAGGCGAGCGTTGCGTACTCCAGGCCGGCCTTGGGCTCCGCATCCACGGACGCCGCCGCCAGCGCTTCCAGGGCGCGGGCGGAGCCCTCGCCTCCTTCCACGGCGTCCGCCACTGCCTCCAGCCCGGCAGAGAGGGCGAGCGCAGCCTGCCGATCGGACGCAGACAGGCGGACGTTTCTCGAGGAGAGGGCGAGCCCGTCCTCCTCCCGGATGATGGGCCCGGGGACGATCTCCACGGGAAAGGACAGGTCCGACGCCATACGCCGCACCAGCACCAGCTGCTGGGCATCCTTGCGCCCGAAATAGGCCCGGCCGGGCTGGATGCCGGCGATGAGCTTGGCCACCACCGTGGCCACGCCCTCGAAGTGGCCGGGCCGGTGCTCGCCCTCCATGCCCTCGCTCACCCCGGCGACCCGGACCCGGGTGAGCGGAGCGTCCCCGTACATCGCTTCCACGGATGGTGCAAACACCACGTCGGCGCCGGCGGACTGGGTGAGGGCCGTATCCCGGTCCAGGTCGCGGGGATAAGCGGCGAGGTCTGCTTCTTCATCGAACTGGAGGGGGTTGACGAACACGCTGACCACGACGGTGTCGTCGGCCGCGGCGGCAGCCTCGACGTGGCTGAGGTGACCCTCGTGGAGCGCCCCCATGGTGGGGACGAGCCCCACGGAGCCGGCGGTTGCCTCGCGCACCTCGGCGAAGGTCGCCACCACCCTCACGACAGCTCCCGGAACCGATCGGCCGTACCGGCGACGCCGGCGGTTGCGGCGACGAACGCCCGATAGGCCTCCTCCCACTCCGGCGCCTGCTCGGCGATGGCCGCGAGCTGGGCGGCGACGGTGGTGACGTCGCCGCGGGCGACCGGTCCGGTGAGGGAGGCGCGTGGACCCGCGGTGAAGGCGTTAGCGACCACGGCGTCCACCAGAGGCTTCGCCGCATCGAAGGGCACCCCGGCGGCTGCGAACAGCTCGGCGGCCACCGCGAGCGCGGCGAGTGTGAAATTGGCGGCCGACGCAGCAGCGGCGTGGTAGATCGCCTTGTGCTCGTCCGCCAGGTCGAAGGGCCTGGCCCCCATGGACTCGGCGAGCTCGTGCAGCGTGGTCCGCAGCGGCTCCTCGGCGGTGACCGCCACCCAGGCTCCCTCCAGTCGTGCGGCACCTGCTTCTGCGGAGGGGAGCGTTTGCAGGGGATGGAAGGAGCCGACGGGGACGCCCGATGCGGCAACCGGGGCCAGGGCACCGGTCGAGGTCGCCCCGGAGAGGTGGACGACGCCCCGGCTCTCACCGGCGGTGCCGGCGAGGGTCTCGGCCACCTCGGCAATGGCATCGTCGCGCACCGCGACCACGACGAGGTCGACGGCAGGCAGCGGGTCGGCCAGCCCGAGCGGCTCGGCATCGAAACGCGCCGCCACCTCGGCGGTCCGCTCCGGCGAGCGCCCCGCCACGGCGACGATGTCGTGTCCTGCACGGTGGAGCGCAAGGCTCAGCGCGGTTCCGGCCCGGCCCGGGCCGACGAGCGAAATCCGCATGAGGCTCCGATCCTTTCTGGGTATCGGTCCGAGCAGAAGCTACCAGCTGCCGGCTGCCAGCAACCAGCTGCCGGCAGGAAAGGCGAACACTGCCAGCGGTGGGTCGCCAGCCAGTTCGACGTCGGCGACTCTGGTGCCGTCCGGCAGCGCTGCGTCCGGCCAGGCCTCCACGAGCGGATCGACGACGAACCGCCGCTCGATCAGGCGAGGGTGGGGAACGACCAGACCCGGCCGCTCGATGGCAGCGTCGCCGTAGAGGAGCAGGTCGAGATCGAGGGTGCGCGGTCCCCACCGTTCCCGCCGTTTGCGCCCCCTGGCGCGCTCGGTGGCGAGCAGAGCCTCCAGCAGCGCGGAAGCGGGCAGGGCGGTGTCGACGACCGCTACCGCGTTGAGGTACGGGCCCTGTTCCGGGCCGCCCACCGGCGCGGTTTCGTAGATCGAGGACACGGAGACGACGTCGGACACGGCAGCCAGGCCGACCAGGGCGGCCGTCAGGTGCGATTCCCGCTCGCCCAGGTTGGATCCCAGCCCGATTGCGGCCCGGGTCACGAGGCCGGTATCAGCCTTCGGCCCTCCGGCCCGAGCGGGCGGCCCAGGATCTCCTCGATGGTCATCGTGGCCAGGATCGGGTCGTTGACCAACCCGGAATGGACGAGATAGCCGGCGAGGAGGCCGGACAACGTCTCGTCGATGGTGTCGCGGTGCAGCAACACGCAGGCGCCCGGCCGGCCGAGCGCCTCGTCCATCGCCGCAAAGATGCCCTCGATCTCCTCGGGCTCGTCGGGCATGCCGTCCACGGTATGGGTGAGCACACGGAAACCTGCTGCGTCGTAGGCGCTCCGGTTCTGCCCGGGGGCGAGAAAGCTGAGGATTGTGTTGATCCCCTGCTCGGTGAGCCAGCGGATCTCCTCCTCGCGGCGCACCTTGCGATGCTGGAAGCCGGATCCGCCGATCCGGTCGGAGACGGCGAGCCGCCCGGTGATCACCCACCGGAACCCCCTCGGCTCAAGCCCCGGAACGTCCTTCTTGCTCATCGATTGGCCCGCAGGATAGCGTCGGTTGTCCGAGAAGCCTCAAGGGTTTTCTCCACATCGTGCACCCTGACGACCGAGGCACCATTGACGATGGCGAGCACCACCGAAGCGGCGGTTGCGGTATCCCGATCCTCCGGCTCGGCGGGCCGTCCCGCGGCACGGAGAATGGCCCCGAGAAACGATTTTCGCGAGGTTCCAACCAACACGGGATAACCGCGCCCAATTGATCTCAACTGGGCGAGCAGGCGCAGGTTGTGATCCCGCGTCTTGCCGAAGCCGATCCCCGGGTCGACGACGATCGACGCCGGGTCCACGCCGCCGGCCACCGCAAGGGAGGCCTGCGCCTCCAGGAAGTCCCCCACCTCGGCGACGACGTCCTCATACTGGGGCTCCTGCTGCATGGTGCGGGGTGAGCCGAGCATGTGCATGATCACAACCCCCGCGTTGGTCTCGGCGCACACCTCGACCATCTCAGCATTGGTCAGACCGGTCACGTCGTTGACCACCTCGGAGCCCGCGGCAAGGGCGGCGGAGGCCACCTCGGGTTTCGAAGTGTCAATCGACACCGG
>CAYQZO010000164.1:0-5104 GCA_964421925.1 uncultured Acidimicrobiaceae bacterium | reverse complement strand
CTACTACCAGGCCACCGATCCGGTGAAGCTGAAGTACAACGTCTCCAACTTCATCATGGCGGCCACCAAGCTGGCCCAGACCAACCTGAGGAACGTGATCGGCGACATGGATCTCGACGAGGCGCTGACCTCTCGTGAGACCATCAACAACGAGCTGCGCATGATCCTCGACGAGGCCACCGACGTGTGGGGAACCCGCGTCGTGCGCGTCGAGATCCAGCGCATCGACCCGCCGGTCGACGTCACCCAGGCGATGCACCGCCAGATGAAGGCGGAGCGTGACCGCCGGGCCGTGGTCACCGAGGCCGAGGGCGAGAAGCGGTCCCAGATCCTTCGCGCCGAGGGCGTCAAGCAGTCCCAGATCCTGCAGGCCGAGGGTCAGGCCCAGGCCATCAAGGAAGTGGCCGAGGCGGAGAAGTTCCAGAAACTGACCGTGGCCGAGGGTGAGGGACAGGCCATCGAGCGGGTGTTCGCCGCCATCCACAACGGCGACCCCACGCCCGACCTGATCGCCATCAAGTACCTGCAGACGCTCGGCGAGGTGGCGGACGGACAGGCAACCAAGCTGTTCCTCCCCATGGAGACCTCGGGGATCCTCGGTTCGCTCGGAGCCATCGGCGAGCTGTTCAACGGCTCGGGCGATGGAGCCGTGACGACGAAGTCGTCGGGGACCATGGGGTCGACGAGGCCGATGGAGTCCCAGGAATAGACGTCAATCCGCCTCCCCCGCACCAGCGGGGGAGGCCCGAGCCAGCTCAGCCGGCGAGCGGAGGGGGCCCTGCGGTCCCCTCACTCGCGTTTGGGCCTTGCCTGTCCTGCGGCCCCCTGTGCGGACGGACCCTCCGACCCCTCGTCCTCTCCCCCGCTTTGGGGCGGAGACAAGACGGTCGGCTCCCCCGGCGCCAGGAACATGGGCGGCCCCACCAGGGTGCGGGGCTCGGCCCGTCTCTGGAACCACCACAGCACCACGACGCCTCCGGCGACGGCGAGGGCCGAGATCCACCCGTTGCGGCTCAGCCCGGCCAGCCGGAAGGTCGTGTCGGTGCGCAGCAGCTCCATCAGGAACCGCACGGTCCCGTACAGGATCAGGTAGACCGCCACCGACGCCCCCTTGTACAGCTTGCCCCGCTTCTCCAGCCACAGGATCACCGGCACCGTGATCAGCAGGTTCCACAGCGACTCGTAGAGGAACGTGGGGTGGAAGGTGTCGAACCCGATGTACTCGGCGGGCCGGTGGGCGACGTCGATCTCCACGGCCCAGGGCAGGTCGGAGGGGCGCCCGAACAGCTCCTGGTTGAAGTAGTTGCCCCAGCGGCCGATCGCCTGGGCGAGCGGGACGCCGACGGCGACCGCGTCACCGAAGGCGAAGGCGTCCCCGCCACGGCGGTGCAGCAGGAAGACGGCGGTGAGGGTGCCGGCGGTGAGGCCTCCGTACAGGGCGAGGCCGCCCTCCCAGAGGTAGAACACCGCCCACGGTCGGTCGGTGAAGTTGCCGGTGTGGGTGAGGACGTACCCGAGGCGGGCCCCGAGGAACCCGATGAGCACCACCCACAGGAAGATGCGCTCTGCCACCTCCGGATCGCCGCCGAATCGCGTATAGCGGCGCCTCGCCACCCAGATGGCGACCAGGACGCCGATGGCGATCAGGATCCCGTAGAAGTGGATGGTCAGCGGTCCGATCTCGATGCTGTTCTGCGACGGCGACGGGATCGAAGCCAGCACTGCGGTCATGGGCCAATTCAACCAGCTATGGCGCGACACATTCCTCTAGCCTTCGTCAGCTACCAGCTGCCAGCTATCAGCAAGACCCGGAGGGAGATGTGACCCCCAAGGAGACAGCCGCCAAGGCATTCGACGAGGTCGAGCATGAACTGCGTGACCTCTCCCGCTGGATGTACGAGAACCCGGAGATCGCCTTCGAGGAGGTGGAGACCTCGGCGCGGCTCGTGGAGTTCCTCGGCGCCAACGGGTTCACCGTCGAGTACCCCTCCTACGGGCTCGACACCGCCTTTGCGGCGCGAGCCGGGAGCTCCGGGCCGGAAGTCGTCATCTGCTGCGAGATGGATGCGCTTCCCGAAGTCGGCCAAGCGTGCGGGCACAACCTCATCGCCACCGCCGCCGCCGGCGCCGGGGTCGCGCTCGCCCCGCTCGCCGACGAGCTCGGGTGCCGGATCACCGTCCTCGGCACCCCGGCCGAGGAGATGTACGGGGGAAAGGTGGATCTGATCAACGCCGGTGCCTTCTCGGATGCCGCCGCCGCCATCATGGTGCACCCCTCCAACGACGACGTGGTCGACCGCGAATTCCTGGCCATCGAGCACCTCGTCTTCGAGTTCCACGGCAAGGCGGCCCACGCCGCCGCCGAGCCCCAGGTGGGGATCAACGCCCTCGACGCCGCCGTCCAGGCCTACGTCAACGTGTCCACACTGCGCCAGTCGCTGTACCCGACGGACAAGACGCACGGGACCATCACCTACGGAGGCGGTGCCCCCAACGTGATCCCCGAGTACACCAAGCTCACCTGGTACGTGCGGGCGCTCACCATGGAGCGGTTGGAGGAGGTGCACACCAAGGTGGTGGCCTGCTTCGAGGCGGCGGCGGTGGCGACGGGCTGCCGGCTCGAGGTGAGCCCGATCGGTCACCCCTACACCGACATCAAGCCCAACCCGCTGCTCGCCGACCTGTACGCGGCGAACTCGGCGGAGCTCGGCCGTCCCATGGCGCGCGGGACCGAGTACGACCCTGCGGGAGCCGGCTCGACCGACATGGGCAACGTCTCTTACGAGGTTCCGACCTTGCATCCAATGCTGGACATCAAGGCCAAGCCGGCGGTCAACCACCAGAAGGAGTTCGCCGCCCACACCCTCACCCCCACCGGCGAGGCGGCCATCCGAGACGGAGCTCTCGGCATGGCGTGGACGATCATCGACCTCGCCGAAAAGGATCTGTGGGGGGAGCTGTAACAGCTGCCAGCTACCAGCATCCAGCGGCCGGCAAGACACCGGCCCGGGATGTCAATCGGCGGTGCCTATCGTCACCACGGTGACCACCGACGCCCTCACCGCGGACCCAGACTGGTACCGGCTCGATGCCGGGGAGACCGCAGACCGGCTCGGTTCCGGCGCCGGTGGACTCTCTGTGGAGGAAGCAGCGGAGCGCCTGATCGAGTTCGGTCCCAACCAGCTCGAGGAGCGGGGACGGCGCTCCAACTGGCAGATCTTCCTCTCCCAGTTCAGGGATCTGTTCACCCTCATCCTGGTGGCCGCCGCCCTGATCTCGGCGGTGCTCGGCGACTGGATCGAGCTCGGCGCCATCCTCGCCATCATCGTCCTCAACGCCACCATGGGCTACGTCCAGGAGTCGAAGGCTGAGGAAGCGATCGCCGCCCTCAAGCAGATGGCCGTACCCGAGGTCACCGTCATCCGATCCGGGCAACCCATCGAGATCGCGGCGCCGACGCTGGTTCCCGGGGACATCGTGATCATCGAGACCGGCAACATCGTCCCGGCCGACGGCCGCCTGCTCGAGGCGTCCAACCTCGAAGTCGAGGAGGCGGCGCTCACCGGCGAGTCGGCACCGGTGGCCAAGGACGCCACCATCGTCTACACCGAGACCAGGAGCATCGCCGACCGGGCCAACGTGCTCTTCATGGGAACGACCGTCACGCGTGGACGGGGGCTGCTCATCATCACCGGCACCGGCATGGCCACCGAGCTCGGCCGCATCGCCGATTTGATCCAAGCCATCGAGGAAGAGCGCACCCCCCTACAGCAACGGCTCGATCAGCTGGCCAGGGTGCTCGCCGTGGTGGCTCTTGTGATCGTGGCGCTCGTCTTCGCCATCGGGCTGTGGCAGGGAGAGGATCTCGAGGACATGCTGCTCACCTCGGTGAGCCTTGCGGTGGCGGCCATCCCGGAGGCGATGCCGGCGGTCGTCACCATCGCCCTCTCCCTCGGTGCCCAACGCATGCTGGCCCGCCAGGCGCTGATCCGAACGCTCCCCGCCGTGGAGACGCTCGGCTCGGTCCAGGTGGTCGCCTCGGACAAGACCGGGACACTCACCGAGAATCGGATGACGGTCACCGTGCTCGACGTCGCCAACCACCGCCTGGAGTTGAGCGGCGTCACCCACGGCCCCTTCGTCGTCGACTCCCCCGAGGTCGCCGACATCGCTCCCCGCCTCCAGGCCTCGCTCGTCGCCGGCGCTCTTGCCAACGACGCGGTGCTGACCGTGATCGACGGCAAGGTGACCGCCATCGGTGACCCCACCGAAACTGCGCTTGTCGTGGTCGCCGCCGAGCTCGGGCTGCCCAAGACGCAGCTTGAGGACGACCTTCCCCGAGTCGACGAAGTCCCCTTCGACTCGACGCGCAAGCGGATGGCGACCGTCCACCGGGTCGACCGTGTCCCCGAGGCCCTCGCCGCGCTCGGCGGTGTGGCCGAGGCCGCCGGCTTCGCCACTTTGTGCAAGGGAGCCGTCGAATCCGTGCTCGAGGTGAGCAGCGGCGTGCTGGTGGACGGAGACGTCGAACCGCTCGACGCCGGCTGGAGGGACCGGATCCTCGCCGCTGCCGAGGAACTCGCCGGGACGGGCACACGGGTGCTGGCCGTTGCCGGCAAGGGCACCGCCGAGCAGCCACCCCACGACCACATCGAGGAGGACCTGGTCGTGACCGGGCTGTTCGGTCTCATGGATCCGCCCCGGCCCGAGGTGGCGGCGGCGGTCTCCAGGGCCAAGGCGGCCGGGATTCGCCCGGTGATGATCACCGGTGACCACCCGTTGACCGCTCGGCACATCGCCCGGCAGGTCGGGATAAGCGACGACGACGAGTTCGTCCTCGGAGCCGACATCGACACCATGAGCGAGGACGAGCTTCGCACCGTCGCCCAGTCGACCTCCGTGTTCGCCAGGGTGTCCCCCGAGCACAAGCTCCGGCTCATCGAGGCCTACCGGTCCGACGGCGCCTCGGCGGCGATGACCGGCGACGGCGTCAACGACGCCCCGGCTCTGAAGCAGGCCGACATCGGCGTCGCCATGGGGATCACCGGCACCGACGTCGCCAAGCAGGCCTCCGACATGATCCTCCTCGACGACAACTTCGCCA
>CAYQZO010000163.1:0-5114 GCA_964421925.1 uncultured Acidimicrobiaceae bacterium | reverse complement strand
GCTGCCTCAACCCTCGACCTGCCGCCGCAGGTCCTCGAGGGTCCGGCGGAGCAGCCGCGAGACGTGTACCTGGGAGACGCCGACGGCGTCGGCGATCTCCTGTTGCGTCTTCCCCTCGTAGAACCGCATGTAGACGATGTCGCGCTCCCGCTCCGGGATGTCCTCCATCGCTTCACTCAAGACGGCGCGCACCGGAGTCCGCTCCAGCACCTGGTCCTGGCCGCCGACCAGGTCCACGAGCGGCGTCTTCGGCTCGTCTCCCACAGGCCGGTCGAGCGACGCGGAGTGGAACTCACCCCCGGCGTCCAGGGCCTCCAGCACCTCGTCGGGCTCGACGTCGAGTGTCTCGGCGATCTCGTCGACGGTCGGGGTACGGCCCAGCTGCTGGCTGAGCTCGTCCACCGCGGTCGAAGTGCGCAGCCACAGGTTCTGTAGGGACCGGGGAACGCGAATCGCCCAGGCGTCGTCACGGAAGTGGTGTTTGAGTTCCCCGACGATGGTGCGCCCGGCGAAGGTAGAGAAGCGGACTCCCAGATCCGGATCGAAGCGGTCGATGGCGTTGAGCAGCCCGAAGCGGGCAACCTGGACGAGATCGTCGAGCGGCGTACCCCGTCCGACGAAGCGACGGGCGAGCCGCTGCGCAAGCGGGTCGTGACGCTCGGCGAGGAGCGCACGCGCATCGGGGTCATCACGGCGCGCGAAGAGCTCGCGGTCGGTGGGAGGAGGCTTGGTCATTCCAGTGGGACGGTGAAGAAGGCCCCATCTCCCTCGATGCCGGCGTCCTCGAAGAGGGCGCCGACCAGCTCCCACGGCGACAGCTCGTCCTCGCTCGGGGGCGCTTCCACCCAAGGGGCGACGTGGTATGACAGGCGGCGGTCGGTGACGGACGCCGACAGGGTGAGCTCGGCGCCGGGATGGGAAGCGGCGATCGAACCCGCCAGCTCGGATGCCGCGAGCTTGACGTCGGAAACCTCGTCCGGCGGAAGCCCGTGGGCGGCGGCCACCGCCCCGGCAAATGCTCTGACCCAGCCCACGTGGCGGGAGCGTGCACTGACCTCGATGGTGAACGACGGATTCGACGAGGTGCCCACCAGGTGCTCCTCCCCATCGCGGCGTCAATACTGTGGCGGCCGGCACCATGGTTGCTGGAAGGGTCCTCAGGTCGGCCGCGGCGTGAGCGTAGTATCGGGGCATGTCTTCGCTCGGCCCGGTGCGTGCCTCGATACCGGCCGAGCATCGGTTTGCCAGGGTGCTGCGCATGCTGACCAGCAGCATCGCCGTCAGCGCCGGCCTCGACGTCAATCGCGTCGAGGACGCCGCCCTCGCCGCCGGCGAAGCGTTCGAGCTGCTGGCGGCAGTTGACGGCGTCGAGTCGATCGGGTGCACGACGGTGGCCGAGGGCGGCAGCGTCGACGTCGCTTTGTCCACGCACCCAGACCTGCCGGAGCTTCCGGTGGAATCGTGGTCGAGTTCACTGACCGGAAGGGTGCTGCGCAGCCTCACCGACGACCTCGAGTATGCGGCGCCCGACGCTGCCATCAGGTTCAGGATCGATGCGCCGCATCCCGAGGGTGGTCGGGCCGACCGGTGAGGGGAGTGGGCTCAGCCGCCCACCTGCGCGTCGCTCGGATGGTACGGGGCGACCGAGGCGACGAGCCCTGAGGAAACGCTGAGTTTGACCTTGCCCTCGGTGGCGAAGTCGACCCAGCTGATGGGCACCGCCCTTCGCATCGTGCCCTTTCCGGCGTCGACGCTCTCGTCGAGAGCGATCACGAGGTGGGTGACCACTCCCGATTCGGTGGTGATCAGCTGGTCGAACCGGCCCATCTCCTCATTGTTGCGGTCCATCACCGGGGCGCCGGTCTGGAGCGCGATCGCCCGCTCGGGGATGTTGCGCTCGGTGACGGTGCGCGCCATCGACGGGAACGCCGGCGTGAGCGTGGCGTACGGCCCGTAGTAGACGAGCGGGACCGTCGACGGGTCGATGTCCCATCCCCCTTCGTCCTCCGCCTTCCAGGGGAGGTAGTGCTGTTCCTCGAAGGGCGGGAGGGCGTCGGGATCGAGCGCCGGGACCAGGTTGATCCGGTCCTCGGTGGCGGTGGCGATCCCGGTGACCGGGATGACCTTGTCCTCAGGGAAGAAAATGCCTTTGCGGACCACGATGTGTGACAGATCCCGGGTCAACGGGTCCATCACAACGCGATCGACCGCCCCGACGCGGTCGCCGTCGGCGGCATAGACATCCGTCTTCTCCTTGATCACGTGTCGCACTGGTGTTACCTCTCGCTCGCTTGCCTTACGCTCTCTCACCTACCCGGCGCCGGGGCCTCTCATACCCGGCGGGCCGGCGTGCGACGCGTTTGAACACGGCGGCGGCCGGGAACGCGCGCGTCATGACGACGATGATGCTTTCGGTCGACCGGTTCGAGATCCACGCCCCGATCGCCGACGTCTACGACTTCTTGTCAGATGCAGCGAACGTACCCAGGTGGAGTGCCCACCTCTCGGCGCACGCCGGGGTCGATCCCCAGGGTGCCGCCCGACCCGACACACCCGGTCTCTCACTCGTTCCATCCCCCTTCTCCAACCGGGTGATGGCATACGGCTGGATCGGTCCTTACGCCGGACAGGTCGTGTTTCGACTGCGACCGGGGGAGGGCGACACCACGATCGTGGCGGCCCGGGTCAGGCTGGCGCTTTCGGGTACTTCGTCCACGCTCGTCCCTGAACGACCCGATGAAGCACGCCGTGCCGTGGTCCGCGATCTCGACCGGGTCCGCCGACACCTCGAATAGCACCTGCGTGTTTACGCCGGAGCCTCGCCGGGTAGGTATGGGCCATGCTGAAAAGAGACCGATGGAACATTGAACGACACGAGGGCGAGCCGATGACGACCCTCGACGAGGTCCGCGCCCCACACAACGTCGTCGCCGCCTTCGGCGAACTCAACGAGGCGCGCGCCGCCATTCTCGCCGTGGAACAGTCCGGCATCGATCCTGGCATGATCTCCCTGCTCGGGGCGTGGCCGGGTGAGGGCGACGCCCCGACCGGCGACCTCCTGGTACGCACCGCGATCGGCGGGGGAATCGGCGCGGTCGCCGTGGGTATTGCCACTACGACGTTGACGATTGTCACAGTGGATTCGGGTGCCTCGATCACCTGGTGGGGCGCCGGACTTGCCGGCATGATCGCCGGGGCGTTCCTCGGCGCCCTCATCGGCGCCTATGCCGGGACCGGGTCCTCAACGGCGTGGCAGGACACCTTCGCCGCCGACGGTGCGGGGTCCTTCGTCGTTGGAGTCCACTCCGAGGACGAAACCGACATCGAGGTCGCCGAGGGTGCGCTCCGCGGATGTGAGCCGATGATTATGAACCGGTTCGGGGGCGAACGCAGCGTCGTGGGATCGGCGGCGAAAGCCGACCAATGACCGATCGGGAGCCAAGCGACCGCGACGACAGCACCGAGGAAGACGTCGACGTTGTCACCGAGGTCGGCCGGGAGTCGTTCCCGGCGAGCGATCCCCCGGCGTGGACGCTCGGAGTTGACGACGGCGACGACCAGCCGGATCGGAGTGGCGATGAGGACGAATCCGAGTGACCCGCCAGGTATACACAGCCCACTCGGCGGGTATAGAAGGAGAGGAACGCTCTGAAAGGACCCGCATGACGCCGATGTACACCATGACCGTGACCGAGCCCATGACCGGAAACGTCACCAAGGAAACCCTGGAGCGGACCGTCGTGGCAGCCCCTTACCGTCGTGCCCTCGCCAGACTTCGGCTCCGGCTCCGCCAGAGCTTCCGCGCCTATTCGACCGCAGCAGATCTGACCAGCTCGGCGAAGGTCGCGGGATTCGCCGGCGAGCGGGCCGGTCACCGCGCCGACGCGCTCGCCCGCCTCGAGGCGGCTCTGTTGACAGCAGGTGTGAAGCCTCCGATGCGCAGCGACATCGCCGGGTGGTTCCACCGCCGCTGGATGCGTGTGCTCGCCTGGGGCTCCCACGTCACCCTCAAGCGAGAGATCGATCGCAGCGAGGCCGCCCTGGAGCGAGCGACCCGTGCTGCGCTCGAGATGCCGGCAACGGTCGCCCAGGAATCCGACTACCTGCGCGGCGAGCTGCTCCGCCTCCTTCAAGATGTTGTCGTCGCCCGCGACAGGCTCCGCACCCTTCCCGCCGTCACCGTTGGAGGCTCGCGATGACCGCTACCCAACTGATGGTGTGGATCGACCAGGATCTGTGCACCGGCGACGGCATTTGTGAGGAGATTGCCCCCGACGTCTTCGTCGGTCGCGACGACGGCCTGTGGGTCGTGAAAGAGGAGAGCTCTCACTTCGAGAAGACCATCGTGTTCGACGGCGCATCGGGTGAGGGACACGGCCCGGACGGGGCTCGCGGCGTCGCCCGGGTCCCGGATGAGCTGATCACCGATGTGGTCGAGGCCGCCGAGGAGTGCCCAGGCGAATGCATCATGATCGAGCCCTACAACGCCGCCACCGTCGATCAACGCGCCGCCTGAAGTCACGGCCGCCCGTTCCGGCGCCGCGGTCCACCGAACCCGGAGGTTTGCGGTCGCCGTCTTCCGGGTACGTGCAAGGTGACCGCCATGGAAAGGAATCCCATGTACCCCCTGTACGCACCCGCTGGCATCGATTCGGCCACCGCCCAGAAGGTGGCATCGTGGCTCCAGGACCGCCTCACCGCCCTCGTCGACATGGGCCTCACCCTGAAGCACGCCCACTGGAACGTCGTCGGGCCCGGATTCATCGGTGTCCACGAACTCCTCGATGACCAGGTGTCCCAGGTGCGCTCCATGGCAGATGCCATCGCGGAGCGGATCACTGCGATGGGCTCCATCCCCAACGGGCTCGCCGGCTTCGTCGTGGACCATCGGCGGGAGAAGGATTACGCCATCGGACGCGCCGTCGTCGCCGCCCATCTCGGAGCGCTCGACAAGGCGTTCGACACCCTGGTCAGGGGCCACCGTGAAGCCGTCGCCGCGCTCGGCGATGTCGACCCGATCACGTCGGACTTGATCGTCGAGCAAACACGGCGGCTGGAGCAACTGCAGTGGCTGATCCGTGCCCACCTCGAGAACACGTCGGGCTACCTGCCGA
>CAYQZO010000162.1:0-5136 GCA_964421925.1 uncultured Acidimicrobiaceae bacterium | reverse complement strand
GACCACATCGACGGTATCTGGGCCAACACGCTGATCGAGACCCCGGCGCCTCCCGGCTACCTGGAGCAGCTCCCGGTTCCGGCGGGATCGGCGCCGGTGAGCCACCTCGGTTACACCATCGACAACACCTCGAAGACCAGGGCCCTCTTCGAGATCAACAAAGGGGTGAACAGGAATCCCGAGATCGACGTCAACGCACGGATGGCCCAGTCGCAGCGGCGCGTGCCGCTGCACCACATGATCTACATCGCCGACGGCCCCTCGGACGTGCCCTGCTTCGCCATCCTCAACGAGGCCGGGGGCAAGACCCTCGGGGTGTACACCCTGGAGCCGGTGAACAACCACCGCCAGGTGAAGCGGCTCCAGGAGCAGGGTCGCATCCAGGGCATGGCCGAGGCCGACTTCCGCGAGGGCAAGCCCGCCTACCTGTGGCTGATGGACTCCATCGAGCAGATCGGCCACGAGATCGTGGAGGCCCGCCGCCAGGCCTTCGCCTCCATCCCCAACCCGCCCGGCCACGCGGGGTGATCGCGGCGAACCCAGGGTTCTCAGGCTTCTATATGACGCTGTCGGCCCGCGGAATCACCAACTAGCCCAGATCCTCCCCGTCGGGGAAGAAGGCGTACATCCGCTCCCCGGTGAACAGCTTGGCGTCGGGGTCCCAGGGGAAGAAGATCACCACCCGCCAGGTCACCCGTTCCCCGGTAGCCGGGCGGTCGAGCCAGTCCTGCTGGTGGGTGCCGGTAGCGACCGCCTCCTCGCACACTCCCTGGGGTCCGATGATGATGGTGGTCAGGTTGAAGTCGATGTCGGGGAAGGCTCCGAGGAGCCCGAGATAGAAGTTGGTGGCGCCCTCGTGTCCCTCCCAGCGGTGGCCCGTCTGCACCAGCTCGTAGACGCAATCGTCGGTGAGGGTGGCCATCAACCCTGCGATGTCGCGCTCGTCCTCGGCCAGCGAGTGCGCCTTCCACAGGTCGCGGATCTCGGCGTACTCCTCGGGGGTGCGTTCCAGCAGCTCGCGGACCGCCTCCCGCTTGGCCATCGCCTCGTCCATCAGCGGGTGGTCTACTGCGGTCATGGCGGCTCCTTCTCCCGGGCCGGCCAGCATAGGAGAGGTCGACCGTCGCCCTACCAGCCCGCTTGGGTGAAGACCCCGATGAGATCGTCGCCGATCCGGTCATAGCCGATGACCTCGACGACGATCCCGTCCTTGTCCACGAGTCCGAGCCAGGGCCAGCCGGGAACCTGCCAGGCCTCCCAGTGGACCAGGTCTGGGTCGGGCAGGAGAGCGTAGGTCAGGCCGCCCCGGTCGATGAGCCCGTCGAGGTCCTCGCTTTCGCCCACCGCCACGAAGACGAAGGTCACTCCGTCCCCGAACACGTCTGCGGCGGCCTGGTAGTCCTCGACGGCGTCGACCATCCAGGTCGCCGAGAACAGCACCGCCACCCGTTCCCCGCGCAGGGAGGCGAGGTCGAAACTGGTCCCGTCGGCGAGGATCCCCGACAGCGCCGGTGCCGGGTCGCCACGCAGCGGGCCAAGCAACGGCGCTTCGTTGAGGTTGTGCGCATCTTCCGGCGGCACGAACGTATAGATGTCGGCGGGCAAGACCGGGTCGACCTCGAAGGTCAACACCTCGGTGACCCGCCACGGGGAAGTCTCTCGCAGGACGATGCCGGTCTCGGTGTCGACCACGTAGCCGACCGTGGCCGTGGGGTCGACACCGAGCATGGCGGCCTCCTCCGGGTCCATCTCGATCACACAATCCACGAAGCGGGCGGGGCGCTGCAGGAAGGTGCCGTCCTCGATGGTGGCGCACCCCGGCTCGGTGGCGAACACTGCGCCGGCGAGGAGTGGTTCCAGTTGGAACGGCATCCACGGCTCTTCTTCGGAGGTCCAGTAGGCGTTGGTGTCGGCGAAGTAGGAGGTGTTGATCCCGTCGCCCTGGATGACCAGGTTCCCGGGCACCTCGCCCCGGAACTCACCGGGGCCGGCGACCGAGAGGACCTCGGTCCGCCACAGCTCCCTCGTCGAGTACCAGATGTCGGTCACCACCTCCAGGTCCTCGGCGACGGCTTCGCCCGCCTCGGCTCCGAGGAGAGCCGCGCTCGTCGTTTCCGAGATCACCAGGTGCGCTTCGATCCCGAATTCGGTGCTCGAGTCGAAGACGAAGCCACCTTCAACGGCTTCCCCCTCGAGCGGCTGGACCACGACGTCCGGCGGCTGCGCGGTGTCGAAGAGCACCGGATCGGGGGTGATCCCGTAGGTGATCTCGGTGACCTCGAAGCCGCCACCCTGGGCTTCTCCGGTGGTGAAGGCGACATCTGTCCCGAGGAAGTACGGTCCGGTCGCCCGCAGGGCGAGCCCGGTGGCATCGTCGATCCAGAGCTCCCACTGGGCCCGGATCGTCGTGCACAGGATGTGGATCGTCGACCGGCCCGCCACGTCCTCGGGGACGAGGACCTCGATGTTGTCCGCACCGCAGCGGTCCTTCCAGTTCACCGCCCAGCTCGGCGGATAGCTGGGCTCCTCGGTTTCGAACTTGAGGAACGTCCGCCCTTCCTCCTCCCCGGAGAACAAGGCAGCGCTGTAGGTGCCGTCCCAGATGAAGTAGCTATCCGCATCGGCGTCGGCCATGGCGTCCTCGACCATCTGCAGCCGCAGCATCTGTCCCTCCGCGGCATACGTCAGCTCGACGACGCCGGTCTGCGTGTCCCCGGCGCTTGGAGGTGTTTCGAAATAGTCGCTCGGGATCTCGTAGGCGATCGTCGCCTGGAACGAGGGCAGGTCGGCGATGGTGAGGGCGTTGAGCTGCTCGATCACGGTTTCGGGCGGCTGATCGACGACGTCGTCCTGGGCGCGCAGCCAGCCGACGAGCGCGGCGAGTCCACCCACGGCGGCGATGACGATCGCCACCGCGGCGACCGCGACCGCCCAGCGGGGAAGGCGCCGCGGCGACGGCTCACCCGGGGGCGCATCTTCCACGAGGTCGGCGAGCAAGTCGTCGATCGTGGGCACCGTGGCGTCGACGTGCTCGGTGTAGTGGCGAATCTGCGTCGTGAGGTCAAGCATCGGTCACCCCCAAGTCCTGGCGTAAGCGGGCGAGTCCACGCTCCACGTGTTGCTGCACCGTCGATCGGGCGCTTCCCAGCGGGTCGGCGGCCTCCTGATAGGTGTACCCGTAGCCGTGCACGAGCACGACGGCGGCCCGCTGCTTGTTGGTCAGGCGAGCCAGGGAGTCGGGGAGGCCCGGCTCGTACCACCGGCCAGTCTCTTGCTGGTCCGGACGGGGGAGGACGGGGCGACGCTTGCGCAGACGCATACGCGCCTTGGTGCGCCCCACCCGGTACAGGTAGCCGTCCGGGTTGTCCATGGCGCGGATCCGGTCCCAATGCTCCCAGCCGTACTCCAGCGCGTCGGCGGTCGCTTCGATGCCCAGCTCCGGGCCGTAGGTGGCGATCAACGCTCGGCGGACCCGCTCTCCAGCGTCGCGGGCGAAGCTCGTGAACGCGTCAGTGCGGGACAGGGTGTCCACACGTACCTCCGATGGGCCGTCACCGTAATAAGGGCGCCGGCGCCACGTCTGTACGACGCGTTAGGGCGCTTCCATCTCGGCCTTGATCGCCAGCGCCTGCTTCTGCCAGTAGCGCTTCATCGAAGCCGCGGCGATGGGATTCCCCTTGACCTTCCCGGAGACGGTGAGCCGGCTGCCGCCTTCGACCCGTTTGAACTGGGTGGAGTAGGTGACCAAGAGGTCGCCCTCTGTGTACTCCCACTCGATCCACTCGAAGGGTTCCTTGCCCAGGACCCGGATCTCGCCTTCGTGCGTGCGGCCCTTGACCTTGCGCACCGTCCTGAAGGAGACCCCCACCCCGAAGGGCCCGCCCCCGCGTTGGATCGACTGCAGCTTGGTGTCCCAATCCAGGGCGTGCTGGGTGAGATCGACGAAGGCGTCGTACACGTCGATGGGCGGACACTGGATGTCGATGGAAACGTCGAAGCTGGCCATGGCGGTCTCCATCCAAGGATCGGCGGAATCGGGGCGGTTCTAAACCAGAACGAAGGCGGTGGCGCCGAAGAGCACGCAGTACACGCCGAATGGGCCGAGCCCGACGGAGGTGAGCGCCCGGACGAGGAAGGCAATGGCGGCATACCCGACCACGCCGGCTACCACCATCCCAACGATCGTCGCCGGCTCGATGCCGGCACCCTCGCTCATCGCCCGTACCGCGGAGAGCAACCCGGCTCCGGCGATGGCGGGAATGCCGAGGAGGAAGGCGAATCGGGCAGCCTCCTCGGGGTCGAGCCCCCTGCCGAGGCCGGCAGAGATGGTCATGCCGGAGCGGGAGATTCCCGGGATGAGGGCGGTGGCCTGGGCGAGGCCGATCAGGCCGGACTCGCTCGCGGTGAGGCTGCTCATGATCCGGTCCCCGATCCGGATGAGGGTGGTGGCGAGCAGGACGATGCCGGTGACCACCAGCATCACCGCGACCGCCTTCGGCCGCTCGTTCCACCGGTCGAGGGTGGATTCGAAGATCAGTCCGAGCACGACGGCCGGGATGGTGCCGATGACGATGAGCGTGATCATCTTGCGGGCGGGGCGGTCGAATCGGGCCATGCGCACCAGGTCGGCCCGGTAGTAGGCGATCACGGCGACCAGCGTGCCCAGGTGGAGCATGGCCGACGTTCCCAGGTCGGGGGCGTCGCGGCCGAGCAGTTCGGGGACGAGAACGAGGTGACCGCTCGACGAGATGGGGAGGAATTCGGTGAGGCCCTGGATCGATCCCCACAGCATGGCGTTGAGCATGGAGCGAGGTTACGGGGGCAACCGCTCCTCTCGCGGCTTCCCCGTCCCAAACCGAGGGAATGCGTCACGGCGCTACCAGGACGATCAACTCGCCGGTGCGGGCGGCGGCGGCCACACCAGCGGCCGACTCTGGGGGAACCGCCACCAATCCGTCCTCTGTGGGCGCGAACAGATCGCCCGAGCCGTGGGCGACCACGATCCCCTCCGCCTCGATACCGCGGCCGGGGTCGAGCAACAGGACGGTGCTCCCCACCGGCGCCGCGGTCGGGACCGCGATAGGTACCGACCACCAGCCCTCGGGGATCCCGCCTTCCTGATCGAGTGCGGACGGC